>JAYKIZ010000180.1:0-6182 GCA_035285965.1 Cyanobacteriota bacterium
CGTAGGCGGGACTGGTGACGTCCCAAGCGGTGTAGCCCCTGGCTTCAAAAGTGGAGCGAATACCGCCGTTGGGGAAGGAGGAGCCGTCGGGTTCCCCCTGAACCAGAACTTTGCCGGAAAATTCAGAGATCACGGAACCGTCGCTTTGCACCGAGATAAAACCGTCGTGCTTCTCGGCGGTGGCGTTGGTAAGGGGATAGAAAACGTGGGCGTAATATAAGGCGCCTTTGGAGATTGCCCAATCTTTCATCGCCACGGCCACAACGTCCGCCACCGATATATCCAGCTTTTCGCCCGTTTGAATGGTTTTTTTCAAGGATTTAAAAACTTCCTTCGGCAGGCTTTCCTGCATTTTGCCGATGGTGAAGACATCCGTGGCCCATAGTTCTTCTAGTCGCTTGGGGGGATTAACAGGAAGGGGTTCCCGGTTGGTGATTTGATAGATGGCTTGCAAACGGGACTCATTTCCGCTCATCGCGACACTCCTGGGATTAAAAACCAGGCAATAATACTGAAGATGAGCGGGGGTTTTCGTGACTAAAATTACATTCTGTCAGGACTATGTCAGAGAAAGTACCGTCTTAGGGTTTGTTTAAAAAGGGTCGGCGGCCTCTTTTTATCCCTCCTAGGACTTAACCCTTCGGCGCCCATTGCCAAAGTTGGATTTCGTAGCAGAGGTGACGGTCGAAAATCTCCCGGGCCCCTAAGCCTTCCTTGACCAAAGCGCCGAGGTAACGGTCGTAGAGTTTTCGTAGGAGCCAATGGAGAGGCGGCGCCGCGATGGCCAGCAGTTCGCCGCCGTAGCGGAGGGTGCTCAGGCCAAAGCGCCGGAAATTCAGCAGACACAGATCTAAAGTCGGGGCGATTTGGGCGGAAATATCTTCGCGGTTCAGACATTTAAACCCCGCCTGTTCCAGCGCCGATTCCAGTTCCGCGGCCAGACGACAGTTGGAAAAAATCCCTTCGGTATAGTCGGCGTCCCGGCGCATCATATCCGCTAGGAGTAGGTAACCTCCCGGCCCGAGCAGACGAGCCGCCCCTTGGGCGATATCCGGCGCCGCGATGTATTGACTGCTTTCGCTCAGGAGAATCAAATCGTAGGTCTGGGGGCTGGCAAAAGTCTCAAAGCCGGTGAGATGAAACGGCGCTCGCCCCTGAGTGGTTTCCCGAAAGCGCTCTCCCTGGTAGGGATCCGGCGCTAGCCCTTCCACCTGAAAGCCTTTGTTTAATAAATAGGCCGCGTTGCCGCCAATGCCGCATCCCACATCGAGGATGGTTTTTGTCTCGGCGGGGATTAACGCTAGGAGCTTAGCGGCGTAATCCGCCTGGGCCTTGCGCAGACGCTCGATGGTCAAATCCTCTGGGGATTGGGGCAGAGGTTCCCAGTAGCCGTAATGGAGGAAGGGAGAATCCGTCAGGGCAAGGTAATAATTGATGGCCGCGTTTTGGTAACGGGTGGCGCGGGAAAACTGACGATTCTCGGGCATGGGATCTAGTATGGGGGGCAAGCTGACCCTGAGAACAAGCCAGGCTAATGGAGGGATTATACCGCCCCCCGGCGGGAAAACCTGAGAATAGGGGACAGGACGGTGCCGGCGCCGCCGGGAAAACTTTCTTGCGGGAATCTGGCCCAGTGTGGGATAATGACAGACTGCGTATAAATTTTGAAGTCCCCATCGTTTTACCATTATGGCCAGCAAAAAAGGAAAGGGCGCCCGGCTGATTATCACCTTGGAATGTACCGAGTGTCGCTCCAACCCCGCTAAGCGCTCCCCGGGCGTCTCTCGCTACACCACCATGAAGAACCGCCGCAACACCACCGCCCGTCTAGAGTTGAAAAAATTCTGTCCCCATTGCAATAAGCATACGGTTCACAAGGAAATCAAGTAATTTTTCAGAGTGTCAGCGCCGTTCCCAGACTGTTAACCGGATCAATTTTGGAGTTATTTTTTTAATGGCCATGAACTACTATCGCAAACGTCTCTCTCCCCTGCCTCCGACTCAGGTCATCGACTATAAAGACACGGATCTACTCCGTAAATTCATCACGGAGCGGGGTAAGATTCTCCCCCGGCGCATCACCGGCCTCACCGCCAAGCAACAACGGGATCTGACCACCGCCGTTAAGCGGGCCCGTCTGGTGGCGCTTCTGCCCTTTGTCAACGAAGAAGCCTAAAATCCTGTGGAAAAGGGCGCGCTGATCGAATTTCGGCTCCAGGGCGATCGCCGTCTGGCGGTGGTTGACCGCCCGGATGGCAAAAAAGATTGGTATGTGGTGGATCAGGGGGGGCAAAATCATAAGATCCGACCCCAGCGGGCAGAGTACACCGTTCCGGGGGGCCCTTACCAGGCGGCGGATATCGCTCCCTTTTTAGCGGAGGTCGAGCCTTATCGAGACCCTGACAGTTTGGAGGTCGCCTGGGAATTATTGGTGGAAGACAGCCAAAGCGTTAACCCTTCCCAACTGGCCCAACTGCTCTTTTCCGAGCAAAGCCCCGCCCAATGTTACGCCGCCCATCTGCTTCTCAGCGAAGACCGCACTTTTTTTAAACAGAAAGGCGACGGCTACGAACCCCGCTCGCCGGCCCAGGTGGAGGAAATTCGGCGCCAGCAAGCCGTCGAAGCCCAGCGGGAGCAAGAGCGCCTTGGTTTTTGCGAGCGCTTTCAGCGGGCCCTAGGGGGAGAAAAGGCGGAATGGACTCACACAGACCGCCAGCGCCTAGAAAGTTGGGAGCGCTTTGTCCTTTTCCCGGAGCAAAGCCACCGCCCGGCCCAGGACTTATTGCAATCCTTAGGGCAGGCCGCCACCCCGGAAGCGACCCTACGTCTCTTGGTAACCTTGGGATGGTGGAGCGCCCATGAGAATTTATTTTTGCGGCGTAGCGCCTACCCCCGGCAATTTTCCTCCCAGGTGGCTGACGTGACCCAGGCTCTTCTCCAGGCTCCCCCCCCCGACCCCGACCCCAACCGTTTAGACCTGACTCATCTCAAGGTCTATACCATCGACGACGAGAGCACCGCCGAAATCGACGACGGTCTCAGCGCCGAGACGCTTCCCAGCGGGGAAATTCGCTATTGGATTCACATCGCCGACCCGAGTCGTCTGGTTTTTCCCAATGACGTCTTAGATTTAGAAGCCCGCAAACGGAGCACGACTTTATACTTGCCCACGGGCATGATTTCCATGTTTCCGGCGGAACTCGCGACGGGGCCCATGAGTTTAGTTCAGGGACAAGATTGCCCGGCCCTCAGTTTCGGCGTGGTCTTAACCGAGGGCGGCGCCGCGGCGGACGTCCAGATCGCGGCCAGTCGCATTCGCCCCACCTATCGCCTCAGCTACGACGACGTGGAGGAAATGTTGCAGTTGGGCATCGCCGGGGAGCCGGAGCTAAAACAGTTGGCCGAGGCGGCCAAACGGCGGGAGCGTTGGCGCCGGGAGCAGGGCGCGATTTTTATCCAGATGCCGGAGGCGGTGATTAAAGTTAACGCCCAGGAAGAGATTTCCATCCAGATCCTCGAATCTTCTACCGCCCGCCAACTGGTGGCGGAAATGATGATCCTGGCGGGGGAAGTGGCGGGGCGCTATTGCCAGGAACACCAACTGCCGGTGCCGTTTCGGGGGCAACCCCAGCCGGATCTGCCCCCGGAGGAAGAACTCTTACTCATTCCCGCCGGCCCGCCCCGCTCCTGCGCCGTGCGGCGCTGTATGCCCCGCTCCGAGGTGAGCGTCACCCCTAGCCGCCACGCCAGTTTAGGATTGGATCTCTATACCCAGGTCACCTCCCCCATTCGGCGCTATACCGACTTACTAGCTCATTTCCAGATCAAGGCCCACCTCCGGGGGGAAAACCTGCCCTTTAGTCAGGACGAAATGCAGAATATCCTCTATAGCGTCCTCCTTTCCTCCCAGGAGGCTAACGCCGTGGAGCGTCAGACCAACCGCTATTGGAGTTTGGAATATCTCCGGCGCCAAGCAGATCAGACCTGGCAGGGGTTAATGTTGCGCTGGCTCCGGGAGGACGAGGGGCTGGGGTTAATTTTGTTAGAAGAGTTGGGTTTGGAGTTGGCCCACCGCTTCGAGCGCCCCATCGCCCCCGGCGACCGGTTACTGGTACAGGTCAGTCAGGCTGACCCCCGGCGGGACGAGATTCGTTTCCGGGAGTTGGCCGCCGCGGCGACCTAGACGGGCCCCTAAGCGCCGAACACCTGGGTCAGACGGGCCATCGCTTCCTGAACCTTTTCCCGACTGTTAAAGGCCGAAATGCGGAAATAACCTTCCCCGGCGGCGCCGAAACCGGAGCCGGGAGTGCCCACCACCTTGGCTTTATCTAGGAGAAGGTCGAAGAAGTCCCAACTGGATAGATTTTGGGGCGTTTTCATCCAAACGTAGGGCGCGTTGACGCCGCCATAGACCGCCCAACCCAGCGCCGCCAGTTGTTCCCGGATCAGACGGGCGTTTTCTAGATAAAACTGGATCAAGTCTTTGACCTGGGCTTGGCCTTCCGGGGAATAGACCGCCTCCGCGCCCCGTTGCACCACGTAGGAGACGCCGTTAAATTTGGTGGATTGGCGCCGGTTCCAGAGGGGCCAGAGTTCCGTGACGGCGCCGTCGGGAGTCTGGGCTTTCAGCGTCCGGGGAACGACGGTAAAGGCGCAACGAGTCCCGGTAAAGCCCGCGTTTTTAGAAAAGGAGCGAAACTCGATGGCGCAGTCCCGAGCGCCGTCAATTTCGTAGATGGAATGGGGCAGGCCGGGGTCGGTGATAAAGGCTTCGTAGGCGGCGTCAAAGAAGATGATGGAGCCGCGGGCCCGGGCGTAATCCACCCAGGCTTGCAGATGTTCCTTCGTCGCCGCGGCGCCGGTGGGATTGTTAGGGAAACAGAGATAAATTAAATCGACTTTCTGGGTCGGAATCGGCGCGGTAAAGTTATTCTCCGCCGTGAGGGGCAGATAGACTAATCCCGAGTATTCTCCCTCCTCATTGGCTTCGCCGGTGTGGCCCGCCATGACGTTGGTGTCCACATAGACCGGGTAAACCGGGTCGGTGACGGCGATCACATTATCCTTGCCGAAAATATCCAAAATATTGCCTGTGTCGCACTTAGAACCATCGGAGACAAAAATTTCCTCGGCGCTGATGTCGCAACCCCGGCTTTGGAAATCCTGCTGGGCGATTTTTTCCCGCAACCAAGCGTAACCTTGTTCGGGGCCGTAGCCTTTAAAGGTGTCCCGGCTCCCCATTTCCTCCACAGCCTTAATCATGGCTTGGCGACAGGCCAGGGGTAACGGCTCGGTGACGTCGCCGATGCCCAAGCGGATAATATCGGCGCCGGGATGGGCGTCCGCAAAAGCCTTGACCCGGCGGGCGATTTCCGGGAAGAGGTAACCGGCTTTAAGTTTGAGGTAATGGTGATTGAGAATAGCCATGGAGGACGAAAACAAGAAAGTCTGAAATAACCAGTTTGCCATCTCCCCGCCCGAAAGTGAGCGGGAGAATGGGCTAAGATCAACCTACTTCTCCGGTCTTTTCCCCACCCCATGAGCCGCCCCCAACTCCCCCGCCGAGGCTACCCCGACCCCCAAACGGCTAAGCAATACCACCAAGCCAGCGACAGCGCCCTAGGGCTGGTCTCCACCCACAGTTTTCCGGCCATTGTGGGGACGGCGGATATGATGCTCAAGTCCGCCCAGGTGACCCTGGTGGGCTACGAAAAAATCGGGAGCGGCCACTGCACCGCCATTGTCCGGGGCAAGGTGGCGGACGTGCGGCTGGCGGTGGAGGAGGGCGCTAGAACCGCGGAGCAATTCGGGCAACTGATTTCCAAGCTGGTGATTCCCCGCCCCATGCCCAACCTCCAGGCGATTTTTCCCATCGGCAGTCATCTCGTGGAACTGGCCCAACAACAGCGGGGCTATAGTCGTCTCAGTAATCGCTCCATCGGACTGTTAGAAACCCGGGGTTTTCCCGCCCTGGTCGGCGCCGCGGACGCCATGCTCAAATCCGCCGACGTCCAGTTAGCCTCCTACGAGGTGATTGGGGACGGTCTCTGCACCGCCATTATCCGCGGCTCCGTCGCCAATGTGGCGGTGGCCATCGAAGCGGGCATGGCGGAAGCGGAGCGGATTGGGGAACTCCATGCGGTGATGATTATCCCCCGCCTGCTGGAGGATTTGGAGCATAC
>JAYKIZ010000181.1:0-2882 GCA_035285965.1 Cyanobacteriota bacterium
ACAATGGCTTGTAGTCCCAACTGTTCCGTTAGCTCTAGGAATTGCTCCGCGGCGCCCACATCCAGGGCTTCGATGGCCAACAGAAGTAAATCTAGGCGCTGTTGAATGCGATTGACGCAACGCTGACCCGACAGCGGCAAATCCGGCAAAGTCTTGAGGATCAGAGGATTAAGCGCCTCTGGGGTCAAGGACGCGGGGGAATCAGACATGAAAACAGCAGGACTCATCCAAAAAACAAGGGCGGTTGGCGCGAAAGAAACCGGATCAAGCCGCGGTTAGAGCCAGGATCTCTGGGTAGCAGTGTAACGCCCCGAGGCCCCGTCCCCCAACCTCAACGGCGCTTCATTGTATCATTTTCCGTCCGGCGCTTTGGCCGCGCCCCGTTCCCAGCCTATTCGAGGCGTAAAAACTCAATCCGGGGTTCGAGGACGTCTTCCACCAGCCCGACGCCGGTCAAAGACCAGCGCTGCAACAGCCCCTTCAGTTGCCCGGCGCCGACGGCTTCCGTCCCAAAACTGTCCCTGGCCTCCGGCGCCTGGGCGTTGAGGTAACCGAGAGCGTCGTAGTCGGTTTTAAAGAGCAGTAAATAGTTTTTTTCCGTCGTCACTCGGGCCGTCAGGTATTGACCATCTTGGCGGGAGCGGAGGACATAGTGGAATGGGGAGACCATAGAATTGGGGCGAGCAGGCTTGGGTCTCATTGTAGGCCCGCGATACCCTAGAGAAAAGAGCGCGACCTTTTCACAAGCCCCATGACTGACTCCTTTCCGCCGGCGCTTCTGCAAGCCATCGAACAGTTAGATTATCGAGCCACCGTCGGGGAGGTGGCCGCCCAGGCGGGTTGGGACCTGAACCGCACTCAACAGAGTTTATTGACCCTGGCCGCGGACGCTGGGGGCCATCTACAGGTGGCCCAATCCGGGGAGATGGTCTTTCTTTTTCCCCCCAATTTTCGGACGCTCCTCAGTCAAAAATATTGGCGCCTACGGTGGCGGGCCTTTTGGGGACGGGTCTGGCGAGTTGTTTTTTACCTAATTCGTCTTTCCTTTGGCGTTGTTCTGATTCTCTCGATTCTGCTGATGCTGGCGGCCATTATCGCTATTCTGGTGGCCCTTAGCAGTAAGGAAGGAGACGGCGGCGGCGGCGACGACCGGGGCTGGGATTTTTTCTTTTTGCCGACGGATATTTTCTGGATTTTTGACCCCAGCGCCGTTTATAACCGTCAGGACGCCAGGGGGTCAGGCCAGCGCCGGGAGCTTAATTTTTTGGAAGCGGTCTTTTCCTTCCTCTTTGGGGACGGCGATCCCAACCACCGTCTGGACGAAAAACGCTGGCGGTTAATCGGCGCCGTTCTCCGTAACCGGGGCGGCGCCGCGGCGGGGGAACAGATTTTGCCCTATCTAGAGGCGGTTTCTGCCCAGAGCTTAGAGACCGAGGACTATATCTTACCTGTGTTAGCTCGCTTCAACGGCTACCCCCAGGTCTCGGAGCAGGGCGAAATGGTTTACACTTTCCCGGATTTACAAAGCGCCGCCCAGGAGCGGAAACGAAGTCTTATCCCCGCCAGTCTTCAGGAAACCCCTTGGCGCTTCAGCGCCGCCAGTCCGGGGCAAATTATCGGCGCTGTTTTCCTGGGCGGGGTCAATCTGATCCTAGCTCTGATTCTGGGGCATTTGCTGACTTACGACACGGGTTTGGAAGTCATCAACTGGATCGCTTGGCTCTATCCCTTCCTCTTGGCCTACGGCGTCGGTTTTCTCGCCATTCCCCTCGGGCGCTATCTCGTCTTGCAACGCTTAAACCAACATATCCGTCAACGAAATCAGTCTCGGGAGGCCCAGGCGGAGCGTTTGCTTCATCCGTCGGCAACCCTGCGCCATAAACTCGACTTCGCCCGCAGTCTAGAGCGGATTGCAACGATTAAGCCAGAAAATTTAGTCTATTCCACAGAATCTTCCGTCTTAGAGCAACTGGAGGGGGAAAAAGATCTGGGGTAATCGGCTTCCTGAGAATGACAGTGGGGACAGGAAAATGAGATAGACAGAATACACCCTTTGGAGACTAATTTGATGAGTCAATTATCATCTAAGATTCGGTATAGTGTCTCTTCCCGCCCGGCGTCGTACCTACATTTTGGTTTCTACCGCATTTTGGCTATTTTTGCCTAGGATTAAACCCAACTGCGGGGCGGGGGAAAGCATAATGCCATTATGGGGGATTTGCGCCAGCGCCGAGCCAAGCGTCCACCCCAAATCCCAGCGCCCGTTTCGGACATCCCCATTGGGCCACCCACTGGAGAACATTGCGGCGACCAATTTCAGTTTCCAGCGCCGAGGAATAGATAATTTTATCCTCTGGAATTTGTTGTAACCCAGGAGTTAACCTCTGGGGAGCGCCGAGAAGAGCGACTTTCAAAACGTATAAACCGGGCCAATCCTCCTGGAAGAGGCGCTCTAGCATTTTCCCAGAGCTAAGGGACTCGTCAAGGGCGATAGGGGTGGCGAAATCTTGAGCTAAACGTCGCATTTCTGGCAGTCGGGACGGCGCTAGGGGTTGTTCTAGAAACTCAATTCGTCCCCAACGATCCGCGAGCGCCAGCCATTTTTGGCTTTCCGCTAAGGTTAAAGCGCCGTTGGCGTCTAGGCGTAACTGAGCGTTAGGGGGCAATTTTTCTAGAATCCGGGGCAGTTCGGCGCTTTCGGCGGCCAATTCCCGACGGCCAATTTTCCACTTGTAAACCGGAAAGGGGGGTAAGTCTTCCAGAGCCGGTAGGCCGTCTCTATCTAAGGGGAGGAGATAACTGTAGGGCCAGTCCTGGGGCGGCAAAAAAGGGGGGGATTCTAGAGCCAACAGCGCCGAAGCGAAGGCGAACTGACAACAGGG
>JAYKIZ010000182.1:0-17338 GCA_035285965.1 Cyanobacteriota bacterium
GCCAGTTGAATGAGAATCCCGCCGATGATGACCCCCGCGATCAACTCCAGCAAAGTTAGACCCGAAGAAGATTTTTTTCGACTAGCGGCTCTATAAAAGAGTGAACGCTGTTTGCACGTCATAAACCGGTTCATTGTTCACCTCAATTTTGACCAAGATTTCGCGAATTAAATCATTCGGCGCCGTCGAGCAGGTGGCGTCGGGATCATTGGCGTCGCTCAGTCCGGTGCAAACATAACGAATCACCGTATACTGAAAACCTAATTGCTCTTTTGTTTCCGTTGTTTTGCCTAATTTGGCGTCTAGCTCGTCGAGGGTCATTCTCCTAAAATCGTTGAGGGCGCTGTTGGCGACCGTGACCGCTCCCGATAATCTGCGATTCTTAGAGCTTTCCATACTTTGAGAAAAGAAAGCCGGAAACATCACCGCTAAGGTAATGGAGAGAATCATCAGCGCCACTAGGTTTTCCGTCAGGGTAAATCCCTTTGGAGAGGAAGGCTTGCCGAGTAAGTCTAAAGAGCGCGGAAATAATACATTCATGGTCAGATCCTCATGCTAAGTAAATCCTTAAAAATTAACTTGACTGACGGCGCTTATTGCGCTTTAGAAACCTCCAGCCCTCCCCCTTGATAGACCGAAATTTTCGCCTTTTCCGCGGAGGAGGCTTTGGTCAGAAATAAATTAAGGTTTCCAGTTTTTAAGATTTTAGGTCCCTGATAAATCGTTGCAAATCCCCTGCTATCAAAACAGATAGACCATTTGCTCAGGGCGGAGGAGCTACTCCCGGCGAAGGCGGCAAGGGTAATTTGGGGTTGTAGGGTTAGGGTTTCCTCGTCGAAGCTGGCGTCCCTGCGCCAAGTTTTGAGGGTCTTAACATCGGCGTCTACCGCTTGATCCGTGCCCACAGAATTTCCCAGAGTGAGAGTGGACGAGTCTGGGTTAATAGACAAAACGAAGTTGCTTGACGCGTCCGTGCCCACCTTGACCTTGTCGCCAATGGAAAATCCCTCAATATCATCGACGGGCAAATTAGTATCTGTGGGGAGAACCGCCGCAGTCAGCTTTGCCGAAGCTTCGCAACTGCCCGCTTCGGCGTACTGGACTTGCAGTTTTTCCGTCGGATTATCGGCGTCTGGCAAGACGCGATAGGTGGAAGTGGTGGACATCGCCCGGAGACGGGCCAGTCGAACCACCCCCGCCAGACGGGTTTGGCTATCCGCCAAGGGATTTTCATACCAAGGCTTGAGGGTCATGGCCATGGCGGACAAAACCCCCAGAACCGTGAGGGTGGCCATTACCTCCGCCAAGGTATAGCCGGAGGCGGGAGAGCGCCGGCGCCAAAGCGCTAAGAGGACGGCGGATGCCCTAGGGAGGGTTATCCGTGTTTTAGGGACAATTATCATAATCTTTCTCATTGCAGATCTGGGGTAAGTAAAGACTAAAAAAATAATGTGTACTTAACAACCCGACAGTCTAGATAAAATGGATCATCAAAATGAATTTCAACAAGAATGTGACTTCAAAGGGTTGCAAGTAAGAACATTGTGTTGTAATCTAGATAATTAGAGGACTTGAATAAGAACAAAAAGCTCCCTTGAGGGGGAGGCTTCAGAGCCAAAAGACGAAACTGCTCTAAACCTAAAACCCTTACGGAATAACGGTTAGAAGCGCTTTTTCCTTAAGGGCAACGCAAGAAGCGTTTTTCAGCCGTTGACCGGCCGACGCCCTTCCTCTGTAAAACCACTAACCCTTTTGGGAGACATTCTCCCACATACTTAGGTAGAGGTATGTAATCAATACAGTAACCGAAAAAAACAAGATCCGCTGTGATCTTGCTCACTTTTTCTGGTGTTTGTGATCACAGAAAGTTAGCAATTTTTAGGGCTTTACAAGATGTAAAACTAGTCATTCTTTTAAAAATCTAAAAATACTAACAAAATAGCGCCGAAATATACCGTCCCGCAGTTGATCGGGAGATGCGGCATCCCTTAGATAGTTAGCTTTTACCAGTGTATTGCGAGCAATAGAATTCGGCGGATGGAGCGTAAAATTGACTAACTTACGGCTTTTTACTGAGGCTCCCATGGCGGCGTTGAGTCAACTCCTTGGGCAGAAGCGCTAGGATCGTTGTCTCGGTTTAACGTTTTGCGCCGCGCCCCTAAGCGCCGATCTAGAGCTATGACTGACATTTATCGTTTAACTCTCCAGGACAGCGAGGGCTTGGCGCCGGAGCGCCGGAGCGAAACCCAAGTTTTAGAATTTTTAACCGAGCGGATTACCGTGCGGGAATTGATCCGCAGTCGAGTCTATCAGGAAGTCAAGGACTATAACGCCCGTCAGCCCGAGTATTTTCGGGGTTTGGTGCGGCCCGCGGAAGCCGAGCGGACGCTAAACGGCTATCGCTTGCGCCAGCGCCGTCTATTAGATTGGCAAGAGCAGTTTGAAGCGGCGCTGAAGGCCTTCGCTAACAACGGTTTTTTAATTCTGGTGGACGAGGAGCAGGCGACGGATTTGGAGGAAGAAATTGTTATCGCCCCCGGCGCCGCGGTCACTTTTATCAAATTAGCTCCCCTAGTGGGGGGATAAATCTAGCCGTCAATCAGTTCTACAGAATATTGTTTAAAAACGACATCCAAGGTAATAATTGGGATATTCTCAGTCATAGATTGAGCAATGATAATCCGATCAAAAGGATCTCTGTGATAAAAAGGGAGAGAGGCGTTAGCCTTGATGTGTTCCAGTTTAATAGCTAGCAAAATAACATTACTTCCGTTGACTTCCTTCTTCACAAAATCCTCATAGGAAGGCTCTAGTCTCAATTTTCCTAAATTATATTTGATGGACATTTCCCAAAGACTAGCCAAGCTTAGATAGCTATCATTACTCTCATTTTCAATCAAATTTTTATGGAATTGGCTTAAACGAGAATCGTCATTAACAAACCATAAAAATGTATGTGTATCTAACAATAAATTCATTACATATACTCCTGAAAATCTTCAAGCGGTTGATCAAAGTCTTCACTCATCCATACCTTTCCCTTGGCGCTTCCTCGTTTTAAAGGCTTTTTGATTGGGGATATTTTAGCGATGGGTTTTTCATCTTGAGTAATAAGAATCTCTTCTCCTTCTATCGCTAGATCAAGAAGTTTTGATAAACGTAACTTGGCTTGACCTATATCTAATTTAACCATTTTGAACTCCAAGAAAAGTAGGGCTATACGGACTTGCAAGGTATGAGCTTTACTAGACCTTTGGGTTACGATAAGGTCAGCGCGTCACTCCCTCCAGCTTTTGATTTGTCCCGCGACTCAAACCATATCGCTACGGCGAGGAAAAAGGCGTCCTACGCTCTACCAATTATAATGAGTGTCCAAGGCTTCGGCGCCGTCTAAAGTCGCAATTTTAGCTTCGGCGAGTTGTCGAGACAGCCTCCCTTGAGAAGTTTCCCTCAATGGCCCCGTCAGGGCGCCGGCTCAAACCCCTAACCCCTTGCGCCATGAACAACGGTTTGGACAGTACCACCCAGAGCGTCGATCCCGAAGCCTTACCTTGGGTTGCGGCGATTTTGCGGGAAGAAACCCTCAACTTTTTGCAAAAAAAATCCGCCACCGAGACGGAAATTCGAGAGTTAGACCCCTCTCGTCAGGTTTGGCTGGCCCTGAATTTTTTGCGCTGGTACTTGCTCGATACAGACGGAACCTATCGCCATAACTGCTGGCAAGTTTCCGAGGTGATGTTCCAGCTTTGGCTACGGGATTTGCCCTTCGGAGCCGACGATGTCCTGTTCATTCTTAAGGCCCTCCAGAGTAACGAGTATCTGCTCTTTGCGGGGGATAAGCGCCTATTAGCGCTAGTTCGGTTTCATCTCCAACACCATCCCCCGACCCCGGAACTCCAAACCGAAGTGGAAACCCTCTGCCGGCGCTTGGAATGGGGCAATACCGCTCACCGACAATTGGCGGACAAACTGCGGAGCCTTTTTCCGAAACCAGAGGGAGCGTTGCCTTTAGTGGAGGGGGACGCTTGGAGCGACGGCGCCTTCGCATTTCTTCAGGAGCAACCCCCGGAAATTCTTGACCCTTGGCGGGATCTGTTGGAACACTGCGCCGGCGCTACGGGCAGTAAACCCGGCGCTAAATGGTTGAAACAGGCCCGGGAGTTACGGGGCCGATTGGGCGCCGACGTTTTTGTCCAAACCCTACTGCTCTGGCTCCCCTGGGTCGATCTGCCCCGCACCCGTCCCCTGCCGGATTGGCGAGCCGGCGCCGATGTGATGACGGATAAAAACGCCGATATTTTACGGGGATTGGTCTGGCTCTGCGGGGATTTAGAGGGGAGGGATTTGGTGGAGGCCTTGGGGAAATTGACCCTTTCAACCTATCGGAAAGTCGCCCAACTGGGCCCCCGGGCCCCCAAGGTCGGTAACGCGGCGCTTTGGGCGCTCAGTCAAATGCCGACTCTAGCAGCCGCGGCCCAACTCTCGATTCTGAAAACTCGGGTTAAAGGGAGCGCCGCCCAAAAGGCCATCGTCAAGGCGTTGCAATCCTCCGCGGAGCGGGCGGGTTTGTCCCCTTCCGATCTAGAGGAACTGGCGGCGCCGACCTACGGACTCACCGCGGTGGGCCTCAGACGGGAAACCTGGGGAGATTTTCAGGTCGAACTTCGGGTAGAAGGGGGCCGCCGGGGGGAGTTGGCCTGGTTCCGGGCCGACGGCAAACCCCAAAAATCTGTCCCCAAGGCGGTGAAAACAGAGTTTGCCGAGGAGCTAAAGGCGCTCAAGCAGGATCAAAAGTCCCTACAAGCGATGCTCTCCGCCCAAAGCGCCCGTTTGGAATCTTTTTATCTCCAGCCGAAAACCTGGGATTTTTCCGTTTGGGAGAGCCGCTACCTGAATCATCCCTTGCTGGGGTGTCTAACTCGGCGCTTGCTCTGGACTCTGGAGCGGGGAGAAAACAGCGCCGTCGTTCTCTGGCAAGAGGGAGAACTGCGGGACCGGGCTGGCGCCGAGATTCCTTGGCTAGACGACCAAACCCAGGTCAGCCTCTGGCATCCCATTACCGCCTCCACAGAAACCGTTCAGGCTTGGCGGGCGCTCCTATGGGAAAAACACATTACCCAACCCTTCAAACAGGCTTACCGGGAAATCTATCTCCTAGCGCCGGCGGAGGAAACCACTCGGGTCTATTCCAACCGTTTCGCCGCCCATATTCTTAAACAGCACCCCTTCAACGCCCTCTGCGCCCAACGGGGCTGGCGCAATCAACTCCGCTTGATGGTGGACGACGATTGTCCTCCGGCAACCCTGACCTTGGAAAACTGGGGTCTGCGGGCGGAGTTTTGGATCGAGGCCCTGGGGGAAACCTACGGCGCCGACACCAACGAGACGGGGGTATTCCACTACGTCGCCACGGATCAACTGCGGTTTTACCCCCTGTCGGCGCCGTCTAACTATGGCCACGCCTGCGGCGGCGGTTACTACAGCGCCGTTAACTCGGCGGTCTCGCCTTTACCCCTCGAAACCATTCCGGCCTTGGTTTTTAGCGAAGTTCTACGGGATGCGGATCTCTTTGTGGGGGTGACCAGCGTCGGCAACGACCCCAACTGGTTCGACGGCGGCCCGGAAGGGCGCCACCGGGACTACTGGCAGTCCTATTCCTTTGGGGAACTCTCCGCCACCGCCGAAACTCGGCGCCAGGTTTTAGCCGCCTTACTGCCGCGATTAAAAAAAATCCGGGAGCGATGCGAGTTGCAGGAGCGCTTTCTGCGGGTCAGGGGGGATTTGCGAACCTATAAAATCCACCTAGGAAGCGGCAATATTCTCATGGAACCCAATGATCAATATCTCTGCATTGTGCAAGCGCCGGGGTCAAGGGAGTCTATCTTTTTACCCTTTGAGGGGGATCAGACCTTAACGGTGATTTTGAGTAAAGCTTTCCTCCTCGCCGCCGACAGCGAGATTACCGACCCCAGCATTACCCGACAAATTCAGGTTCATTGACGGGAAATTCTGGCTCTTAATCACCGTAGCGCAGTTGAATAATCGTCTCGGCGATAATGTCCCCGGCCCGTTGGACTTCCGCCGGCGCGGTAAAGCGCCCAATTCCCACCCGAACCGAAGCTTTGGCCAAATCCGGCGCTCGCCCCAGCGCCGTCAGCACGTGGGACGGTTGGGGATTATGGGCGGAGCAGGCGGAGCCGGAGGAGACCGCTAGATGGGGCTGGAGCGCTAGGAGTAAGCTTGGGCCTTTGACCCCGCCGACGCTGAAGTTGAGGTTCCCCGGAACCCGCTCTTCCAAATCCCCGTTGAGGTAGACGTCTCCTAATTTTTCCACGGCGCTCCAGAGTTGGTTCCGTAGTTGAGTCAGGCGTTCTTTTTCCGACTCTAATTCCGCCAGCGCCAGTTCTAGCGCCTTGGCAAAGCCCACAATCTGCGGCACAAAAAGGGTTCCCGACCGTAGCCCTCGCTCCTGACCGCCTCCCTGAATTTGCGGCGCTAGGCGAACCGCGGGAGCGCCGGGACGAACGTAGAGCGCGCCGATACCTTTGGGGCCGTAAAGTTTGTGGGCGGTGAAGGAGAGGAGATCGATATTTAACGCGTCTAAGGGCAGAGGAATTTTCCCCAAGGCCTGGGCGCCGTCGCAGTGGAAGAGAACGCCCCGCTCCCGGCAGAGTCGGCCAATGGCTTCTAGGGGTTGCGCCACGCCGATTTCATTGTTGACCGCCATGACGGAAGCCAAAATGGTATCTGGGCGGAAGGCGCTTTCCAGTTGAGCCAAGTCAATTAAGCCGTTGGCTTGAACCGGGAGGTAAGTCGCCTCAAAACCGAGGGTTTCTAAATACCGACAGGGGTCGAGAATGGCCCGGTGCTCTGTTTGGACGGTGATAATGTGTTTACCCTGGGCAAAGTAGGCTTCCGCCACGCCCTTAATCGCTAAATTATTGGATTCTGTGGCGCCGCTGGTGAAGATAATGGCCTCCGGCTCTGTCTCTAAACCGGCGGCGATACTTTGGCGGGCCTGTTTAATGGCCGCGTCCGCCTCCCAGCCATAGAAATGCTGACTGCCCGCGTTGCCGAAGGCTTCCGTGAAATAGGGCGTCATGGCGGCGAACACCGCGGGATCGAGGGGGGTGGTGGCTTGGTAATCGAAATATAAAGGGCGCTGCATAACTGGGAGATAGCCGTAGGGCTTTCTATCATATCCATTGATCCAGCGCCGGAATCAACAAAACCGACGGTTTGGGGGACTGAGCCAACAGGAAGGGGGATAATGAGAAAAAACTGGCTAATTTTGGCGTTGTTAATCTATGGATAAGACCTCTTTTCGGGCGGAGCCGTTTCTCTGGATTCATCTCGGGGGAATCGCGGTTTATCCCCTGGCCTGTCTTTTGACCTGGTTAGCCCTGGGGATCGGCGTCCCTTTTTCCTCCTACGGTCTCGAAATTGGCTTTCTCTTACTGGCGGGCTTGGCGCCGATTCTCTGGATGCAGTGGTTCCGCCCCTTTGAAATTTTTAGTCTCTTAATCATCTCCCTCAGTCCCGAGGCGCTGACGCCGAGACAACGGCAAATTCTCTCTCTCTTTCGGCGCCCCCGCCAGCGTTGGTTAACCCTCGGGGGAGGGCTGTTAAGCGTGGCAAAACTGGCGGCGCTTTATTATTTCGCGCCTCTGGCCAGCGTCGCCGCGGCCGATTTGCCTCAAAATCGCTTTCTAGCGCTAGGCTTAGCGGCGCTAGCGTTTTTAATCGCGAATCTCTTTTTACAGGTTCCCCTCTCGGTTCTGGGAGCCCTGTTCTCTTCTCAGGAAACCTTGAGCCAACAACCGGCGCCGGAGCCGGGAGACATTCCTAAACTCTTTACTCTGCCGGGTTTACGTCTGCGCCGGATTCCTCTCATTTCGTCTTTCTAATTTGTTCTTAGTCAGTTCGACAGTTTAACAGCGGATATTCTATGAAATTTAAATTTCTGCTCTCGCTTCTGGCCTTGACCTTACTCTCCGGCGCCGTTCCCGTCGGCGCTAAGCCAAAACCTCCCGCATGCGTTCCTCTTTCTTTAGTGGGCGGACAGGGAAACGAAGTGAATAAAACGGTTTCGCCTCCCACCATTCCCGCCGGGCCCTTGGGGATGTTGGGGGTTAATATCACGAATAACGATTGGAACACCGACTGGTCTTTATCCGGTCAAGGGAAACCCTTTAAAACCTTTTTAATCCGAGCGGAGTCGGAGGATACCAATCCCTTTCAAATCCGGGCTTATTTAAAATACAGCGATAATACCCACGACGAGGTTTTTAATAACGCCTCCTTTACGTTTACGCCGAGTCAACCGCTGGAAATTAAAGCGACCCCTCGTCCCAACCAACAACCCTATCAGGTCAATTTATTTGTCGCCGGGGTTAACGCCCTGGGACAGTCCTACAGCGCCTCGGTAGTGGGCTGTTATTGATCTTCCATCCCCCATGCCTTGGCCTCTGTCCGCGCTCCAGAGGCTCCAGAGGAAGATGGGCCATAATCAGGCTTGAATAGGTCATAATAAAAAACCAAGCGCTATAACAGCGTTGCTTAACCGCCTGCGGTATCTTCCCGGTTAAGGGACAAAGCGAGGGCTGAGCGTAGTCGCGCCGTACCGGAAGGTCTAGTGAAGCCCGACCCTTTAACCGCTTAAACCCCGGCGCGGAGCCGCTCTCCCCTATAATCTCTAATCTTGTTTAATCCAGAGGACTCTTGCGATGATCGTCGTGATGAAGGTCGGCACCCCCGAATTAGAAATAAACCGCGTCAGCGCCGAATTTGCGGAACGGAACCTGACCCCGGAAAAAATTGTCGGCAAACATAAAGTCGTCATCGGCTTGGTGGGGGAAACCGCGGGTCTTGACCCCCTGCAAATTCAAGAGGTTAGCCCCTGGATCGAAGACGTCCTGCGGGTGGAGCAACCCTTCAAGCGGGCCAGTCTGGAATTCCGCCACGGCGACTACAGCGAAGTCATCGTTCCCACCCCCAACGGGCCCGTTCCCTTCGGCAAAAATCATCCCGTGGTGACGGTGGCGGGGCCCTGCTCCGTGGAAAACGAAGCCATGATCATCGAAACCGCGCGTCGGGTTAAGGCCGCCGGGGCCCAGTTCCTCCGGGGCGGCGCCTACAAACCCCGCACCTCTCCCTACGCCTTCCAGGGTCATGGGGAAAGCGCCCTGGGTCTCTTGGCCGCGGCTAAGGAAGCCACCGGTTTAGGCATTATTACCGAAGTGATGGACGTGGCGGATCTGGGCAAAATTTCCGAAGTGGCGGACGTGCTTCAAATCGGCGCTCGCAATATGCAGAATTTCGCCATGCTTAAGACAATCGGCGCCCAGGATAAGCCGGTCCTCCTCAAACGGGGCATGGCCGCCACCATTGACGAATGGCTGATGGCGGCGGAGTACATTTTGGCGGGGGGCAATGCCAACGTTATTCTCTGCGAACGGGGCATCCGCACATTTGATAGCCACTACACCCGCAATACTTTAGATTTATCGGTTCTGCCGGTACTACGGGCCCTGACCCACCTGCCCATTATGATCGACCCGAGCCACGGCACCGGCAAGTCCGACTATGTGCCCGCCATGGCCCAGGCGGCGCTGGCCGCCGGCGCCGATTCCCTGATGATCGAAGTGCACCCTAACCCGGCCAAGGCGCTCTCGGACGGGCCCCAATCCCTGACGCCGGAGCGCTTCGACGAAGTGATGGGGCAACTGGCTGTCATTGGCGAGGCCGTGGGGCGCTGGCCCAAAGTGGCGGCGGCGGTGGCTTAACCCTGTGCTCAACCCTTGGCGGCGCCTCGGGAAAAATCCTCTGGCCCGTCTCGGCGCCGGTATTCTGCTCCTGCTCTATCTATTGGTTCTCGGGGCGGACTTTATCGCCCCCTACGACCCCTACCGCTCCCAAAACGACGGCTCCCTTCTGCCGCCCACCCAAATTCATTGGCGGAACCCCCAGGGCGACTGGATTGGCCCCGCGGTTTATCCCACCGCCCAGGGGCCGACGGATCTAAAAACGGGAGAGCGTCGTTTAACGGTGGATTGGAGCCAGCCCTCCCCGGTGCGGTTTTGGGTCAAGGGCGATCCCTATCGGTTATTGAGTCTCAGTTTGCCCCTGCCCCCCAGTTGGGAAAGCCGGGAGGTTTTCCCAGGTTTTGAAGCGGATCGTCATCTTTTTGGAACCCTAGGCCCCGGACGTTTAAATCTTCTGGGAACCGACGAGCAGGGACGGGATCAGTTTAGCCGTTTGCTCTATGGCGGTCGGGTGAGCCTGTTTATCGGTCTGCTAGGCATCGCTATTTCCTTTCCCCTGGGGTTATTCATCGGCGGCGCCTCCGGCTACTTTGGCGGCTGGTTAGACGCGGTTTTGATGCGCCTAGTGGAAGTCTTGATGACCATTCCGGCGCTCTATCTATTAGTGGCGCTGGCGGCGGTCTTGCCCCCCGGTCTGGGCAGCGCTCAACGGTTTATTTTAATTGTGGTCATTACGTCCTTTATTAGTTGGTCGAGTCTAGCTCGGGTGATTCGGGGTCAGGTGCTCTCGATTAAAGAACAGGAATTTGTCCAGGCGGCCCGGGTGATGGGCGCTTCCCCCTGGCGCTTGCTCTGGAGCCATATTTTGCCCCAAACCGCCAGTTATGTGATTATCTCCGCCACCCTAGCGGTGCCGGGTTTTATCGTCGCCGAATCGGTCTTGAGTTTAATCGGCCTCGGCATTCAGCAACCGGATCCCAGTTGGGGCAATTTACTCTCCACCGCCACCAACGCCTCGATTTTAGTCCTCCAACCCTGGCTGGTCTGGCCCCCGGCGCTGTTAATTATGCTTACCGTTCTCTGTTTTAACCTCCTGGGGGATGGTCTCCGGGACGCGCTCGATCCCCGGGATTTGGACTAAAACTTCAGCGCCGCCTTGAGAGCCAAAGCCACCTGTTCCTGCTCCCCTTCCGTAATACCGGGGAAAATGGGCAGAGAAAGCACTTCCTGACAGACCCGCTCCGTTTTCGGCAAACTGCCTTCGCCGTAGCCGAGGGACTCGTAAACCGGCTGGCGGTGGAGGGGGAGAGGATAATAGACCATGGCGATGACCCCTTTATCTCGCAAAATTTCCCGAACTCGGTCGCGACGGTCGGCGCCGTCGGGAATGCGGATCGTGTATTGATTCCAAACGTGAAGCCCGCCAGGAGTTTCCTTGGGCAGGATTAAGTCCGGCACATCCTGTAATAATACCCGGTAACAGTGGGCCGCCTCCCGGCGCTGGCGGTTCCAGTCCGTCAAGTAGCGCAGTTTAACGCTCAAAATCGCGGCTTGCAGCGCGTCCAGACGACTGTTAAGCCCGAGGGTTTCGTGACAGTAACGCTGGCGTGAGCCGTGTTCCCGGAGCATCCGTAGGGTTTGGGTTTGGCTCTCGTCGTTGAGGGTCACAGCGCCGCCGTCTCCGCATCCCCCCAGATTTTTAGTAGGAAAAAAACTAAAGGCGCCCATATCGCCCCAGGCGCCGACATAACGGCCATCCCACTGGGCGCCGGTGGCCTGAGCGCAGTCTTCAATCACCAACAGGTCGTATTTTCGCGCCACCGCCATTAACCGCGTCATATCCACGGATTGACCAAAGAGGTGGACGGGCATAATCGCCTTGGTTCTGGAAGTAACGGCGCTTTCCAGCAGATCCAGATCTAAATTAAAGGTCTGGGGGTCAATATCGATAAAAATCGGTTTGGCGCCGGCGATGGAAATGGTTTCCGCCGTGGCGAAGAAGGTAAAAGCCGAGGTGATCACCTCGTCTCCCGGGCCAACGCCCCCAGCCCGCAGAGCCAGATAAAGAGCGTCGGTGCCGGAATTACAGCCCACGCTCCACTGCGTCCCAACCCACTCCCCAAACCGGCGCTCAAACTCCTGAACCGCCTCTCCGCCGATGTAGTAACCCGACCGTAAAACAGCCAGCGCCGCCGCCGTGGCTTCTTCTTCTATCTGGGCGTACTGACGGCTGAGATCAACGGGGGGGATTTTAGTCACGGCGGGGGATTGTTAACTTTTATGGCAATTTTCCCATCAAAACGGGGTTTTCGCTAGCTCCCCTCAGGACTAACCCCCAGCGACCGCCGGCACAATACTGACTTCGTCCCCCGGATTTAAAGCCGTGGCGGCGTTATCCAAAAAGCGAATATCCTCACTGTTGACGTAGATGTTGAGAAAGCGCCGAAGAGCGCCGGATTCGTCGCAGATCTTGGCTTTCATCCCTGGAAAGGCGGTTTCCAAGGCGTCGATCAACTCGTTAACGCTAGCGGCCTCGCACTCTAGGGTCGCTTGGTTGTTGGTGAATTTTTGTAGGGCGGTGGGAATGAGAACTTTAACGGCCATGGGAAGTGATAAGTGGAAGTTTGGAGGGCTGGCTTCGACTACGCTCAGCCAGCGTTTGCTGATAACTGATATCTGGTATCTGATCCCTGAAATCTGACTAGACTAACACCTGTTGCCATTCCAGGCGCTCCAGGGTGCGGGAGCGCTCCAGCGCCCGCTCGAAGCTGTCCAGTTTGGGGTCGATAAGCAGGGGTTCGCCGATGTAGCCTTGAACCGCCTCCTGGGTTTTGAGACCGTTGCCGGTGATATAGGCCACCGTGGTTTCTTCCGGGTCAATTTTGCCCGCTTCCACCAGTTTTTTCAAAACGGCGATGGTGGTGCCCCCGGCGGTTTCGGTGAAGATGCCTTCCGTTTCCGCCAATAATTTCATCCCTTCGATAATTTCGGCGTCGGTGACGCTTTCAATATGACCGTTGGTTTTGCGGGCCAGTTCGAGGGCATAAACGCCGTCCGCAGGGTTGCCGATGGCGATGGACTTAGCGATGGTGTTGGGTTTCACCGGCGCTACAAAGTCCCGACCCTCTTTAAAGGCCGTCGCAATGGGAGAACAGCCTTCCGCCTGAGCGCCGCTAAAGCGCACAGCCTTGTCGGGCACTAGGCCGACTTTGACAAATTCCTGGAAGCCTTTGTAAATTTTGGTGTAGAGGGAGCCGGACGCCAAGGGCGCCACCACATGATCCGGCAACTGCCAGCCCAACTGCTCCGCCACCTCAAAGCCCAAGGTTTTGGAGCCTTCCGAGTAGTAGGGACGGAGATTAATATTGACAAAACCCCAACCGTAGGTGTTGCCCACTTCGCAACAGAGCCGGTTCACCTGATCGTAATTCCCCTTGACCGCCATGACCGTGGGGTTATAGATCAAAGTGCCCAGAATTTTGCCCGCTTCTAGATCCGAAGGGATAAAGACGCAACAGTCCAAACCGGCGTGGGCGGCGATGGCCGCGGTGGAGTTGGCCAAATTGCCGGTGCTGGCGCAGGAGACCGTGGTAAAGCCCAATTCCCTCGCCCGGGTCAGCGCCACGGAGACCACCCGGTCTTTAAAACTGAGGGTGGGCATGTTGACCGCGTCGTTTTTAATGTAGAGATTTTTTAACCCCAAGCGCCGGGCTAAGCGGTGGGATTTAACCAACGGCGTCATGCCCGTGCCCACATCGATCAGATCATTCCCCTCCACCGGCAAAAAGGCCCGATAGCGCCAGATAGAGTTCGGCCCGGCCTGAATGGTCTCCCGAGTCACATGGCGCCGGATCAGGTCGTAATCGTAGGCAACCTCTAGGGGAGCGAAGGTCTCTTCGCAGATGTGAATGGCTTTGAGGGGATACTCGGTTCCCCCCTCTTTGGACACCAGTTTCGTGCAGGCTGAAGTGAATATCTCGGAAGGGCGGGTTTGGGTGGCGACGGTCATGGCGACGAATCCTGTTTTCAGCAAGGTTGAAAGCATCCTAGCATGGGCCAAAATCACCGTCAACAAATCCCGACAAAATAAGTCGGGTTTAAGACATGCGCTCTGTCGCCAAGGCCATGAACGGTTAGCGCCGGATTGATGTCCGCAGGCGGCTCGAGTTTATGGTATTTTAGGAAAAGTATTCCAGTTGCGCTGGCGTAGCTCAGTGGTAGAGCAGCTGATTTGTAATCAGCCGGTCGCAGGTTCAAATCCCGTCGCCAGCTTCCTCTTCAGAGCGTAGGGCTTGACTCTTCCCTAAACTTTATTTTCCGCTTAACTTTACAGTTTCCAATCTGGGCGCAATTTCAGCGCCCTCTTCCCCTATAGTAAAAAGTTGGGAAAGTCGATAGTCCTTTTCCAATCTCAATAATTCTGCATCTATTAACTGTTCTAGGAGATTAGCCCCCTATGCCCGCCCAATCCGCCGTCGGTTCCATCGAAACCAAAGGTTTCCCCGGTATCTTAGCCGCCGCCGACGCCATGGTGAAGGCGGGCAGAATCACCATCGTGGGCTATATCCGCGCCGGCAGCGCCCGCTTCACCCTCAATATTCGGGGAGACGTGCAGGAGGTCAAAACCGCCATGGCCGCGGGCATCGAAGCGGTCAATAAAACCGAAGGCGCCGTGGTGGAAACCTGGGTGATTATTCCCCGCCCTAGCGAAAATGTGGTGGCGGTGCTCCCCATCGACTATAGCGAAGCCGTGGAACCCTACCGTCAAGCCGCCGAAGGTCTGACCCGGCGCTAAGTTAGCGAGCAAAAAATAAAGCAGGGTCTAAACCCTGCCTTAACTCACTCAATCAACCTGGACTTAAGATTAATAGAGGTCTTCTTCCTTGTGGGTGTCGATCGTGCAATCGGAAGTGGGGTAGGCAACGCAGGTGAGGACATAGCCCGCTTCGATCTGATCGTCGTCGAGGAAGGATTGGTCGGATTGATCGATGCTACCGGAGACCAGTTTGCCCGCGCAGGTGGAGCAAGCGCCGGCCCGGCAGGAGTAGGGCAGATCCAGACCCGCTTCTTCAGCGGCGTCGAGGATATAGGTATCGTCAGCGCATTCAATGGTCTGGGTAACGCCCTCGGGCATGTTTAATGTAACCTTAAAGGTTGCCATGGTGGTTCCTCTTCTCAAGAAAGACAGTAGGGTGTAGCTCTAGAAAATCCCGTCGGTTTCCTTGGAATTCGGGAAAAAGACGACTTCTCTAAAGGTCACTTTAGATACTACGGGAAAAACCCAACTTCGTCGGCTCGCATTAGGAAAGAAAGTCTCAGGTCTCGATAGAATAATTTTTCCTTATACCGGATTCCGCTCCTAGGATTGGCGCCGCCGTAGGGTTTCTTTGCTCACCCGCCAGAGTGGGAAGGAACCCCGTTCTCCCAAAAGTTGGTAGTCTCCAGGCTGGAGGTTAAAGCGTTCCATGACCTCCCTATCGCCGGTAATCAGGACAGTGGGGGAAGGGTTTTTGTCCCGTTCCGGCTGAATCAGCTCCCAGCCGTAGGGAACATCGTCCAGAAAGACGGCGGTTTTGCCGCTATAGAAGAGCAAACTATAGCGCCGGTAGCCCATGACCCAGACGGGTTCCCCGGGTTGGGCCGCCTGGCCCGTTAACTGGGAAATTTCCCGGAAGGGCTTCTGCTCCCACCGATCCATGACGGCGCCGAGAGTAGGGATGACGAAAATCAGCGTTCCCAGCCAAAAGCCGAGGTTTGGGCCCCAGAGCCAGCGCCGTCCCTGGGGAGAGATTAATAAACCGAGGAAAACCAGGGCCGCCAGCGCCAAAATGCCCCCCAGAATCACCGGCAACCCCAACCCCTGCAACGCCGCCGCCAATTCCGGCTCGTTCTCTAAAAGACTAGGACTGAGAAACGCCCCGGCGCTCAGCGCCGTTAGGAGCAAAAGATTAACCCCGGCGCTGGGCCAAAAGCCCCAGGGCCAGCGGGGAGAGGAACCGTTCCAGACCTGACTCCAATAGAGGGCGATTAACAAAGCCCCCCCCGGAACCAAGGGCAAAATATAACCGGGTAATTTTGTGGCGGCGCTGGAGAAGAAGAGCAGGATTAAGAGAAACCAAAGGCAACAAAAGGGCCCCAACTGCTCCGACCTCGGCGCTCGGCGCCAGTCCCCCCGGCGCCAGGGTTGAACCTGGGCCAGAGCTAGGGGTAAAAAGCTGGACCAAGGCAGAAGTAAAATGAAGCACCAGGGCAGGTAAAACCACCAAGGCCCCGCGTGGCGGTAGAGCACGGAGGTAAAACGCTCAAAGTTGCTAAAGCCAATGAACCCGTAGAGAAAGGCCATGCCGTTGGCTTGGGTGGCGAGAATATACCAGGGCGCCGCCACTAGGCAGAAAATGAGGGCCATGACGCCCACATTAGCCTCCCGCAAAACCGTCCAGAGTTCTCCCCGGTAGAGCAAAAAACAGAAAATAATCAACCCCGGTAGGAGAACTCCCACAGGCCCCTTCGCTAAAACAGCGGCGCCGGCCCAAACCGGACTCAGGTAGTAAAAAAGTTTGCTTTTTTGGGCGTAACCGAGGAAAAAACTTAATAAACAGAGGGTCATGGCGCTGGCGAGGAACATATCCGTCACCGACGTCCGCCCCCAGGCCAACCAAGCCGGATTCAGCGCCAAAATCCCCGCCCCAAGCCAAGCCCGCAACCAGCGCCGGGGTTTTGGCAAATCCGCTTCCCCCCGCCCCAGACCGTAGTCCTTGAGAACCCAAAAGCCGCCGAGAACCGTCGCTAGGGCCAGCAGGGCGACCGGCAAGCGAGCCGCCACTTCATTGACTCCGAGTAACTTAAAACTGAGCGCCACCAGCCAATAGCCGCCGACGGGATAGTCAAAAAAAAGCTCTCCGTTCCAGCGGGGCGTCACCCAATCCCCCGTTTGCCACATCTCCCGGGCCACTTCCACAAAGAGGGCTTCGGTTTTATCCGTTAACCCCAGGGTTCCCAGGTGGAAAAAGAAGGCGACGACGGCTAAAAAGCCTAACCAGAGGACGGAAATGAGAGCGTAACTCCGGGGACGGCGCTCCAGGTAGGTTTCCCAAGGGGATAAGGGGGGATTCACAGTGATCAGTTATCAGTTAGCAGTTATAGCGGTATTCTCTCAGGTGAGGGACAGATCGAGGGCGGCTCTCCGGCGTTGCTCAGGGGCCGCTACGCTCAGGGAGCGAGGGCTGAGCGTAGCCGAAGCCCGACGATTCAAACAACACTGAGTATCTCAGACCAGAAAACACTAATACATTGATATCAGAGAGCTTGCCCTAAATGCTAATGCTGTTGAGCACCAGGGAGGGGCGCAGGTAAGGGTAGGGGACGACCCGATTTTTATTGCGCAGTTCGATTTTGCGCTCAATCCCTTGCAGGTCTTGACGAAACTGAGCTAAAGCCCGTTGCGCTTGGGGATCGGGGAAGGGATCGTCAAAGTAGCCCAAGCGGTCGTAGCGGTAGCAGGACAAAGTGTAAAGAATCTGAATTTGATCCATCACCTGCTGGGACGGCGGTAAAAAGGCCAACAATTCCCCTAG
>JAYKIZ010000183.1:0-3968 GCA_035285965.1 Cyanobacteriota bacterium
TGTTGGAGCTTTTCGATTTCAAAACCCACGGCGTTATTTTCGTGGTTTAACTGCACGGTCACGGAGCGGGAGAGTTGGCTTTGTTTCGCCAGCGCTTGTTGGTAGTAGCCTTGGGCCTGCTGAAGTAGCGCTAGATTTTTCTGCTCCCGTCCCTGGATACGAAGCACTTGACCCTTGAGGTAAAGGAGTTCTGGATTATTGGGGGTTTCCGCCAGCGCCAAGTTGAGGTAAGAGAGCGCCTGGTCGTATTTTTTCAGATCCCGGTAGGTAATGGCCAGGGCCCGATTGCGGAGGTAGGGGGGAGAGGCGTACCTTTCAAAGCGTTGAATTACCTGATCCGATTGGCTAAAGGGCGTGTATTTAGACAAAAACAAATCTAAATAACCCCTCAGGAGGTTTAGTTCCGGGTCGTTGGGGTTAATTTGGCTGGCCTTTTCCACATGGTCGAAGACCGTGCCCGCCTTGCCCACGGCGCCGAGATAGTTGCCTTGTTTCATTAAATAGCCCCCTTCCAGGAAATAACCCACGGCGAGGTATAAATTGCCCCGGAGGGGATCGGTATTTTTCAATGCCTGGGCCGCCTGTTGGGTGCGCTCGGCGTAGCGTTTCATGAGTTCAAAATCGTTGTTGTCGTAGGCCAAAGAAGCCCGCATCGCTAAAGCCAAAGGTTCCTGGGGTTCCTGGGCGACGGCGGTTTCCAGCAGGGATTGAGCCAGCAGGTAATTGCCGTCCCGGAAGATGGCGTTAAAGGCCGCTTCCGTGTGGTTGCCGATGGGGTGGGGGTTCTGAGTGCGAAAGGGATCGCCGGCCCAGACCGGCGCCGCAAGGGCGGTAAATAAAAGACTGGCGCTGATAAACAGAGACTTGATCTTCATGGTGACCTAGAGGGAGGAGAAAGGAGAATGTTAGGCTAGGGGAGATCCGAGACCTGGCGCTCAAAAACCATGCTCTATCTCAAAGGGGTGGGTTACCATCCGGCGGCGACCGCGACCCCCATTCTAAAGGATATTAATTTGCAGTTGGCGCCCCGGGAGATGGGCTTAATTGTGGGGCCCAGCGGCTCCGGCAAAAGCACCCTGCTAGAAATTCTGGCGGGGCTGGCGGAACCCACCGCGGGAACGATTCTTTGGCGGGAGCAGGAATTGACTGCGGATCATCTGCAACAGTTGGGGGGCTTGGTGTTTCAGTTCCCGGAGCGCCATTTTTGCGGCAATACGGTGCTAGAAGAACTGCGTTTGGGACACCCGGAAATTAACCGGGTTCAATTAGAGCAAGCTTTACAGGAAGTCGGTCTGGCGGAACTCCCTTGGGAAACCGCGCCCCAGGCGCTCAGCGGCGGGCAACAACGGCGCTTGGCGCTAGCGGTGCAACTCGTTCGGCAGCCCAATGTTTTACTGTTGGACGAACCCACCGCCGGTTTAGATTGGTCGATGCGGCGTCAGTTGGTTAATCTCCTAGAAAAACTCAAAGCCCACTGGACGCTCCTGGTAGTCACCCATGACCCGGAGGAACTCCGGCCCCTGGCGGAGCGGCGCTGGCAAATTCGCGGCGGGGAACTGACTCCGTTGTAGATAGGGCGAAAAACCCGATAAAATAGCTAACCAATGCCCTGTCACTTATTTGAAATCAAGGTTAAATTCCTATGACCCCCTCTTTAGCAAACTTCCTTTGGAGCTTGGTACTCGGCGCTACCATCGTGGTCATCCCGGCGACCATTGGCCTGATCTTCATCAGCCAAAAAGATAAAATTAAGCGCAACGTCTAAGAGGCTATTGGTAAAGCCCCCCTAGCCCCCCAATTCTGGGGGGAACTGGACTCAAAGTCCCCCTTACAAAGGGGGATTTAGGGGGATAAAACTCCAGAAATACGGGTTAAGCCTGATCACTGATAGCTGGTATCTGATAACTGTAATCTGCAATCTGTTCACTTCACGGGCGCTGTAGGCAATGGTCAACTTTGGGCTAAATTCCGCTAGTATCCTCGGCATCGCTCTGGCGGTGGCGGGGGCGGGGCTGTATTTTTTACGCTCCGTGCGCCCGGAAGTCTCTAGAGACTACGATATTTTCTTCTCCGCCGTGGGTCTCCTCTGCGGTTTAATCCTTCTTTTTCAAGGTTGGCGCCTCGACCCGATTTTACAGTTTGGGCAACTGCTTCTAGCGGGTTCCACCGTCTTTTTCGCCGTGGAAACCATCCGCCTGCGGGGCATCACCACCGAGCAAGCCCGCCGCAACACCCCCTACGCCGACGACCGCCGGGTGAGTAAAACCCGCGTTTACACCGAAGCGGAGTTAGACCGCCTCGAAGCCTACGAAGACGAGGAAGAAACCGCGCCCAAGCGCCGTTTGCGGGGTTATGACGACCCCCGGAGCGAACGCAGTCCCAGTCGGAGCGAGACCGAAACCCGGGCGCCCCGGCCCCGCCGCCCAAGCCGTCCCCCCGCGGCTGAAAGCGAGCGACCCCCAAGTACCCGAAGCCGCCGTCCAGCGCCGAGGCAAGATGACGACCGTTGGCGGGAGGAAAGCGCCGATGTTTGGGAAGAACAACCCCAACGGCCCCGGCACTCTAATCGCCCCCCCACCGTTGAGCCGGAAGAAACTGCGGAAGCTCCCCGTCGCGCCCCCCGGCGCCGGCCACCCGCCGCTTCCGCCCCGAGCCGCAAGCCGAATCCCTACGAGGACGAACCCCCGGCGGCCTATGTGGATTACCAGCCCCTAGAGGAGGCGGACGCCCCGGAGGGAGACACTCCCCCGGACGACCGGGATTAACCGCCGATGCGCGTCGAACCCTGTTGCCAAGCTCTCCTCGGCGTCCTTTTACCCCAGATTGATCCCCAGCGCCGGGGATTGTGTATTGATGTGGGGGTGGGCACCTTTGCTTTTTACTGCCAGCAGTTTGCGGAAATGGGCTATCCGACCTGGGCCGTTGAACCCCTACCGGCGCCGGAGCTAAAACGCTTAGCCGCTCGCCTAAATATTCGCCTCTGGGAACTCTGTTTATCCAACCGGGAAGGAACTCAAACCCTTTATGTCGGCCGTTTCGCCGGTTTATTTAACCGCAACTTTAGCTCCCTCTCCCCAGGGTGGTTCGGCGCTTCCGCTCGGCCCAAAGAAGTGGCGACGCAAACGCTGACGGGACTTTTAGCGCCGGAAAATCCAGAGCAGGTGACCTGCTTAAAACTGGACATTGAAGGCTGGGAATGGCCAGTGATGCAACAACTGCCAGCGCTAGACCCGGCCCATCTGCCCCAAATTTTGATGTTTGAATACGGCGGCGGCGCGAGTAAAGCCAAGGGAAAACAAGGCTGGAGCGCCGATTTTTATCAACAAACTCTCAACTGTCTAGAAACCCTACGGGACTGCGGTTACGGCCAGAGTATCAGGATTGATTTCGCCCCCGAGAGTCGAGAAAAGGTTTTTAACCTTCAGGAAATCGGCGCTTTGGATGAAGTCTTTGCGGAAAATTGCGTCTATGGCAATATCATCAGTCTCCGCCCCCCCCATGCCGTCGATCCGCGAATCGTCAGGGAAGTGTGTCAGCCCTATGACGCCATGACCCTAGTGGAGAGAATTGTTAACCGTTGGGTGGCGGGTTAAACCGGGTCTAGCTGGAAGTTTCCAGTTCCCTTCCTTGGAGGGGTTAGGGGTGGGTCTAGCCCTGTGTCATCACTCATTTTTTAACTACTGAGGGTAGTGATACGCCAAAGGATCAAAGCCCAAATCTCACAAGTCCGAAATACCGCTATAACCGACATTCCGCAGGTTGGCGGGGAATTAAAAATGTGCAGGTAGTCTAAGCTAGAAAAGGTTCCTTCTGAGGATTGTATCTTCCTGTGCAGATTGAGAATTTAGACGCCTTGTCCACGTAGGTGACGACAGCGCCAAAATGATTGGCTCCAATAATAGTATCGCCTTCCCAATGCCCCCGTTCAGTCTTTTCATCCGCAATAGGAGGACGGTGTTCAATGCCCA
>JAYKIZ010000184.1:0-8168 GCA_035285965.1 Cyanobacteriota bacterium
AGTTTAAAATCGAAGGCGTAGAGCCAAGGATTTCCCCCGTAGGCGAAACCTGGGTAAAGGAACCCCGCCATTCCCCCTGATTTTTGAGAAAATTCTCCCAATTACTGCCCATTTTCCTCCGGTTTACTAAATTAGCCCTGTTCAAATCATAGCCCTAGGGGGCAAAGCGCCGGGGAAGTCCGACCCCAAACCGGAGCAGAGCTTGGTACTCTTCCTCCCTCAATTCATCGGCGCCGAAGCGACTCAAGTGGGGGTTGGGCAGTTGGGCGTCAAAGAGAATAAAACCCCGGCGCCGGAGATGCTCCACTAGTTTCACCAGCGCCGCTTTGGAACCGTCGGGGATGGCGTAAAACATCGATTCGCCGATAAAAACTCCGCCAATGGCTAAGCCTAGGACGCCTCCAGCTAGGCGCTCGCCCTCCCAGGTCTCAAAACTATGGGCGTAACCCGCTTGGTGAAGGCGACTATAAATCTCCTGTAACTCCGGGGAAATCCAGGTGCTTTCCCGAGCGGCGCACCCGGCGCAGACCGCGGCGAAAGCCCGATTGATGGCCGGGGTAAAACGCCCCTGATTGAGAACCCGTCGCAAGGATCTGGGGTAGCGAAAGCGTTCATCTAGGGGAATCACCGTCCGGCGCCGACTGGAATACCAGCCCAACTGGCCGTTCTCGTCCCCCATGGGAAAATAGCCCTGGGCGTAGCGGGCGATAATTGCCTCTATTTCCATAAACAAGCGTGTGATGGTGGATTTGCGCCTTGTTTTTCCCCAATTCTTCTTTTTATACTTTAGAAACACAGACCTGAATCCGCCTTCAACCTAAACCTCCTAACCGTTATGACTTCTCCCGACCCAACCGTCGCCTTTGACCTCGCCATTGTGGGAGGAGGAATTGTCGGGCTGACCCTGGCCGCGGCGCTGAAGGATTCAGGGTTAAAGATCGCCATTATCGAAGCCCTTCCCCCGGAGCAGAGCCGGGAAAAACCCCAGGCCTACGCTCTTTCTCTTCTTTCCGCCCGCGTCTGGGAAGGCGTCGGCGTCTGGCCGGCGCTTTTTCCCCACTTAGGCAAATTTGAGCGCATTCAACTCTCGGACGGATTTTACCCCGGCGTCGTCCCCTTCCGGGCCGAGGAGCTGACGGGAGACTACCTCGGTTATGTGGGGGAACACAGGCAAATTTTAACGGCCCTGCAAACGTTCCTAGACGGCGCCGAGAATCTGCGTTGGTTCTGTCCGGCCGAAGTGACGGGATTTCAAGCCGGCGCGGACTGGACGGAAATTACCCTTGGGCGGGGAGACGCCCGCCAATCTGTTAAAGCTAAGTTACTAATCGGCACAGACGGCGCCCAATCTCAAATTCGCGCCCTAGCAGGGATTCAAACACGGGGCTGGCGCTATCCCCAGGCCTGCGTGGCCGTCACGGTTCAACATCAGGCGACCCAAAATGTCACGGCCTTTGAGCGCTTTTGGCAAACCGGCCCCATGGGGGTTCTGCCCCTACCGGGAAATCGGGTTCAAGTGGTCTGGACGCTTCCCTTGGCGGAAGCTCAGGCGATGGTTCAGGTTGATCCTGACATTTTTATTGGCGCCCTCCAATCCCGTCTTGGGGAAAGCTTCGGAACTCTAGAACTCGTTGGCAAGCGCCGCTTTTTCCCCGTCCGCTTAATGCAGGCCCGGCGCTACGTCCAGCCCCGCTTGGCGCTGGCGGGAGACGCCGCCCACGGTTGCCATCCTGTGGGGGGTCAGGGCTTAAATTTGGGCATTCGGGACAGCGCCGCCCTGGCGGAGGTGATTCTCGGCGCTCATCGTCAGGGTTTAGACATTGGCCAACTTTCGGTTCTCAAACAGTACGAAGCCTGGCGCTACCCTGAAAATTTAGTCATTCTAGCCTTTACGGATTTCCTCAACCGCTTTTTCTCCAATGGCTTTTTACCCTTTTTGCTCCTGCGCCGTCTGGGCTTAGAACTCCTGCGCCGCGTCGCTCCCCTGAAACTGCTGGCCTTACGTTTGATGACGGGTCTCCTGGGTCGGCGCCCGCAAATTGCCCAGCAATAAACGCTAACTCAGTGCTCATTTGCTTTTTCTTTCCATTATGAATGCTTCCATTCTTAACGATTTCCTGAAAATAACAGTGAGGACAGGACAATTAGATAGAAATAATACACCCTTTGGAGACTAAATTTGATAAGTTAATTATAATCTATAGCGGTATTCTCTCGACTGAGGGACATTCTGATAGCTCAAACTCTTCATTCGAGCGCTGAGCGTAGCCGAAGCGCGTCTCTCACCAATCTGCAAGCCGCTATAAGACTTGGTCTAGCACAAAAGAACTAAATGGGGTGAATGCAATTTAAATAGTAACCCCCCCAAACCCCAGTCCCGAAACTCTTATAGGTAAAGACTTTTGGCAGAGGGCAACTTACAACCCAGATGTGGCCGCTATATCTCTTCCCGTCCGTCGTCGTACCAGTGAAGGATACTCCCGCTATGCAAACTCAGCTGAGACAGCGCCGACAACGGAGAACCCCGCTAGCATTGGGGAGGGGCCTCTCCCCCGGTTAAATTTGGGAACTTAAATATGCGCGATGTCTTTATTGTGGCGGCCAAACGCACTCCTCTGGGGAAATTTGGCGGCGCTCTGGCGGATTTAGCGGCGACGGATCTCGGCGCCGAGGCCATGAAAGCGAGTTTAGCCCAGGCGGGTTTAAGCGGCGCCGAGTTGGATTTGTACGTTTTCGGCAATGTTCTGAGGGCGGGTCAGGGGCAACTGCTCCCCCGTCAAGCGGCGGTTAAAGCGGGTATCCCCCCCAGCGTGGACGGCTACGCCGTGGATATGGTCTGTTCCTCCGCCATGATGAGCGTCATCAACGGCGCCACCGCCATCCGGGCCGGGGAAGCGGATCTGGTTCTAGCGGGGGGCATGGAATCCATGACTCAAACCGGCTTTTACCTTTCTCACCGGGCCCGCTGGGGTTACAAATTCCTCCTGGGCTCGCCGGAAAATTTGCAGGATTTGCTCCTCAAAGACGGTTTAAGCGACCCCCTTACCGGGGAAGGGATGGGGGAGCAAACAGAGCGTCTCGCCGCTGAGCATGGCTTTAGCCGTCAGTCCTTAGACCAAGTGGCCTACGAGTCCCACCGGCGGGCGGCCCAGGCGACGGAAGGGGGGTTATTTAAAGACGAAATCGCGCCCCTGGAGGTCAAGACCCGTAAAGGAACCCAAACCATCTCCGCCGACGAAGGTATCCGGCCCGACACCACCCTAGAGACCCTAGCCAAACTGCGCCCCGCTTTTAACCCAGAGGGCGTGCTCACCGCCGGTAACTGTAGCCAAATCACCGACGGCGCCGCGGCCTTGATCCTCGCCAGCGCCGAAGCGGTGGAGAAGTATCAACTGGAGCCAATGGCGAAACTCCTCGGCGGGGCTTGGGCCGGGGGCGAATCTTGGCGCTTTCCCGAAGTTCCCATTTTCGCCGCCCAAAAACTGCTGGCCAAACTAAATCGGACGGCGGCGGACTTTGACCTGCTGGAAAATAACGAAGCCTTCGCCGTCAGTAACCTGCTGATGGAAAAAATGCTCTCGGTTCCCCTTGATAAACTCAACGTCCGCGGCGGCGCCATCGCCCTCGGGCATCCCATCGGCGCTTCCGGCGCTCGGGTGATTGTCACCCTCCTCTACGCCCTCCGCCAACAACAAAAATCCCTCGGGCTGGCGGCGCTCTGCCACGGCACCGGCGGCGGCACGGCGGTGGCCCTGGAACGGGTTTAAGTCAGCGCTCAGCTATCAGTTATCAGTCAACAATTTAGGAGAAACGCTATGCTATCCCTCGGACTCGAAGATAAAGTGATCGTCGTCACCGGCGGCAATCGGGGCATCGGCTCCGCTATTGTGGGGCTTCTGCAAGACCTCGGCGCTAAGGTCGCCTTTACGGATCTCAAGGTGGATAACGGCCCCGCCGGCGCTTTGGGCGTGGCGGCGGACGTGACAGATCTGGATTCGATGACCAGCGCCGCCCAGGAAATTGAAGCCCAATTGGGGCCGGTTTACGGCGTGGTGGCCAACGCTGGCATCACCAAGGACAATTTTTTCCCGAAACTAACCCCCGCGGATTGGGACGCGGTCTTGAACGTTAACCTCAAGGGCGTGGCCTACAGTATTAAACCCTTCATTAGCGGCCTCTACGAGCGCAAAGCCGGCTCCATTGTGGCCATTAGCTCCATCTCCGGGGAGCGGGGCAACGTCGGCCAAACCAATTATTCCGCGACCAAGGCCGGGGTTATCGGCATGATGAAATCCCTCGCTCGGGAAGGCGCTCGCTACGGGGTGCGGGCCAACGCTGTTTCCCCCGGTTTCATCGACACGGAGATGACCCTAGCGATTCGGGAAGATATCCGCCAAAAAATCACCGCCGAGATTCCCTTCGGACGCTTTGGCAAACCGGAAGAGATCGCTTGGGCGGTGGCCTTCCTCCTTTCTCCCGTGGCCAGTAGCTACGTAACCGGGGAAGTTCTCCGGGTTAACGGCGCTCATCATACTTAGGAACGCATAACCCTCGGGTTTGTCCTCCGGCGGCGCTGATTTGACATTAAAAGCCCCGATAAATCGCCAGCGCCGCTTCCAGTTCCCCTAGGGCCGGCGCTGGGCCAATTGTTTGCTTTCAGGAATCGAGACCTCCGGCGGAAGTTCATACTTTATGATCCTTATCCCTGGCGATTGGCTTCTCCTATTCTTAAGAAGGGCGCTATCAACCCATTGTCTCTCATAGGGAGGGCATTCTCCGCAGTCGGGAGTTCCCCGGTCTCTGGCTCCATCTCTAAGTTAATATCTTTTTTAGACCGAGCGCTATTACCTAGCCCCTCATTTAACACCCTACAACTAACGGTGAAGCTCGCTGGACGAAATCAACCATTGCGCCTCAGCCGGGATATTGAGGCGTTCCAGTCCAGCGCTGGGTTATACCCTTTGAGACTAACCCGCTATCTCACTGGCAATCATCTCTGCCTGTTTCAGCACCGTTTCCGTTGCTAGTAACTGCATATCGGGCGGGTAGCCGTATTGTCGTAGGATACGCTTCACAATGACTTTCAGCTTCGCCCGCACGCTTTCCTTGATTGTCCAGTCGATCGTGGTATTCTCGCGAATTTTCTGGGTCAGCGCCACCGCTAACTCGCGCAACTTGTCCTGTTGCATCAGCTCGCGGGCGCTTTCGTTGTTCGCCACAGCGGTATAGAAGGCGTATTCGTAGTCTGACAGCCCCATATTCTGGGCTTCTGCGTCGGAGGCGACGATCTCCTGACTGATGCGGATCAGCTCCTCTATGACCTCGGCGGCGGTGAGGATCTTGTTCTGATACTTCTTGATGGCTTTTTCTAGCATTTCCATCAGGGTTTTGCTCTGCACTAGGTTCTTTTTAGCGCGAACCTTCAGCTCGTCGTTGAGTAGTTTTTTCAGAGTCTCTAGGGCAATATTTTTGTGTTTATACCCCTTTAGCTCGGCCAGAAACTCATCAGACAGGATAGAAATATCCGGTTTCTTGATACCCGCCGCATCAAAGATGTCAATGACCTGTTCTGACACGAGCGCCTGATCAATGACCTGACGGATAGTTGTTTCCAGTTCCTCATTGCTATGACCTCCGACCGGGCTGTCAAATTTGGTCAAGCGCGCCTTGACCGCCTGAAAAAAGCCCACTTCATCTTTGGCGTCCAGGGCTTGTTCATGGGGAATGGCGATGGCAAAGGCCTGAGACAGGGCGGTCACCTCGTTGATATAGCGTTTTTTACCGTCCTCCAGTCCCAAAATATGCTCTTCCGCCGCCAGAATCAGCGAGAGCTTTTGGGCGGTGTCCGCTTGGAAATAGTTCTCGTAGGCAAAGCCATGATACAGCGCCGAAACCACCTCGATCTTTTCTAGCATCAAGGCCACAGCCTGTTCTTGGGCCAGGGTCGGATCGCCCTTACCACCGGCGTCAGAATAGAAGGAGAGGGCTTCTTTGAGATCAGCGGCGATGCCCAGATAGTCCACCACCAGGCCGCCCGGTTTATCTCTGTACACCCGGTTTACCCGCGCGATGGCCTGCATTAGGTTGTGGCCCTTCATGGGCTTATCAATGTAGAGGGTATGGAGACTGGGCGCGTCAAACCCCGTCAGCCACATATCCCGCACAATCACCAGCTTAAGTGAGTCGTCATCGTCTTTCATACGATCGGCCAGACGCTTGCGTTGCTCTTTGGTGGTGTGGTGTTTTGCCAGCAATGGCCCATCGCTGGAGGAAGCCGTCATCACCACTTTGACGGCTCCCTTGGTTAAATCCTCGGAATGCCAGTCGGGCCGAAGTTGGATGATTGCTTCGTAGAGTTCAGCCGCAATGCGCCGCGACATGCTCACGACCATGCCCTTACCCGCAAAGACTTCCTGCCGCGCCTCGAAGTGATTGACAATATCCTGGGCGATGCTCTGAACCCGTGGTTGACTGCCGATCAGCGCCTCTACTTTCGCCCATTTGCCCTTGGCTTTCTGGGTTTCGGTGAGTTCGCCCTGGTCTAATTCTTCGTCCAGCTCAGCGATCAGGCGCTTGCCTTCGTCGCTGAGGCTGATTTTAGCGAGGCGACTTTCATAGTAAATCCGCACGGTTGCGCCGTCTTCCACTGCCTGAGCAATGTCGTAGATGTCCACATAGTTACCGAACACTGCCGGGGTGTTGACGTCGTTTTTTTCAATCGGGGTGCCGGTAAAGCCTAAATAGGTGGCATTGGGCAAAGCGTCTCGCAGATATTTAGCAAAGCCGTAGACGACCTTTTTGCCGATCACCTCGCCACGGGCATTTTTTTCATCTACGGTTTTGGAGCTAAAGCCGTATTGGGTACGGTGGGCTTCGTCGGCAATCACGACAATGTTGCGGCGCTCGGATAATCGCTCATATACATTACCCTCATCGGGCTGAAATTTCTGAATGGTAGAGAAAACAACCCCGCCAGACGCCACTTTCAGCAGATCTTTCAATTGCTCCCGGCTCTCGGCCTGCACTGGCTCCTGGCGCAACAACTGCTTAGAGGCCGCAAAGGTATCGAATAACTGATCGTCCAGGTCGTTGCGATCGGTGATTACCAAGACGGTGGGGTTATTGAGCGCCAGGACGATCTTGCCGGTATAAAACACCATCGACAGAGACTTTCCCGAACCCTGGGTATGCCACACGACACCCGCTTTTTTGTCGCCTTTAGGCTGTTGCTCAACACCAGGCAGGCCGTAACTGGCGGGGCTTTCGCCCACCATCGGCGCCGCGCCCATATCGACGGCCCGCAAGGTAGAGGCGATGGCCGCATTGACGGCGTAATACTGGTGATAGGCCGCCAGCTTTTTCACCGTGCTGATGGTGATGACGCCGGTTTGGGGGTCTTCCTTTTTGCTTTTTTCAAAGACGATAAAATGGCGCGCCAAATCCAGCAGTGTTCTCCGATTTAACATACCCTGAATCAGGGTTTCGAGCTGGCTGATTAGGGGCGAAGCTTGGGTTTTGCCATCGGCGGTTTTCCAGGCCATGAAGCGGCTAAACCCGGCGGAGAGGGAACCGGCCCTGGCCTCTAGCCCATCGGAGATGATGAGAAAGGCGTTGGGGGTGAAGAGGCTAGGGATAGTGTGTTTGTAGGTTTCGAGTTGTTGGTAGGCGGCTTTGAGCGTAGCGTTTTCATCCGTAGCGTTTTTGAGTTCAATCACGACCAGCGGGATGCCGTTCACAAACAGAACCAGATCAGGTCGTTTTTGCTGGCGCCCATAACTATGCTGGGCGATGACGGTGAACTGATTGGCAACGACAAATTCGTTATTATCGGGGTTGGCAAAGTCGATCAGCCAGACCAGATCGCCCCGTTCGTTGCCATCTTGCTGGTAGCTGACCTTCACACCTTCAGTGAGCAGTCGATGGAAGGCTTCGTTGTTTGCGAGTAAGTCGGGGGACTGGATGCGCTGGACTTCTTTAAGCGCCGTTTGTAGGACATCCGGGGCGATACCGGGGTTAATGCGGCGCATAGCTCGTTCCAGCCGCGGGGCAAGGAATACGTCGTCGTAGCGGCTACGTTCTGGGGCGTCGCTGTCGGGGGCAATGTCCGGCGCGTGAACGTAGGCATAGCCAAGTCGCTCAAACAGCTTGATGGCAAAGTCTTCAATGGC
>JAYKIZ010000185.1:0-3030 GCA_035285965.1 Cyanobacteriota bacterium
AGAGGGCGTCGGTGCCGATTAAGCCAGTGGGGCCGTGTTGCTCGGTGGAGCCGATGGGAATAATAATCCCCTGGGAGGTTTGCAGGTAGGTTTCGACTTCGGGCCAGGCGGCGAGTTGGAGACGCATATTTTCAGATATCAGATATCAGTATTTTATTAGCGAAACTGGGAAAAGTACAAGAAGAGACTCTGGCTTAGACCAATGATTAAGCCCAGAACGCCGCCGAGGTTGACAATGGCTTGAAGCTCGCTTTTGACAATAGCTTCCACGGCGGTTTCTAAATCCCGGGCCGGGGTTTCGGTGATGCGGTTGACAATCACTTGATCGATGGAAAGAATGGGGATAATGGTTTTAATGACTTTTTCCAATTCCGCCTCTAAATGGCGCTCTAGAATCAGCGCCAACTCTTCGCTGATTAAGCCCAAAGATCCCATCAGCGCCGAGGAGGATTGGAGACGATTAACAATGATCTGAGCTAGATTATCCCAGTCGATAGAATCCCCTAAATTTTTCAGCAACGGCTCGCCGCTTTCCCGGATATAACTACGAACCGCGTCGCCGGTGGTTTTGCGCAACTGCCGCACGGTGGAAAGGGGTAAATTTTGCAAAGACAGGGTATGGAACCAGTCCCGCAGGCGCCCGCGAATTTCAAGGGAAAGCAGGAGTTCCTTCAGACGAGTATTCGCCGCGTCCTTTTCTTCCAGACAGAAAATCTTCAGGCGCTGGAGGGCGTTGCGGACGCCGAATAAATTAGCCACAACCCAATAGGTGCCGCTGGTTTTTTCCCGAAAGCCTTCGTCGATGACTTGAATATTGCGCTCCGTCAGGAAATCAATCAGCGCCAGCCGGAGAACGTCCGGAGGAATGACGCTTTCTAGAAGCCAGTCGGTTAACTGCCGGGCTTGGAGTTCGGAGAGGCGAAACTCCAGTAAGATTTGGTCAAAAATGCGGTTAATCTGAGCGTCTAGAAAATCCTCCCGACGGGAGAGCGCCTTTAATAAACGAGGCAGAGATTCGCTAAAGAGATCCCGGAGAATATTGGCTAAAATCTTGGCGGTTTTTTGAGATTTATCTTGACGCACCTGGGCCAGCGCCAGGGTTAACAACCACCGTAGAGCCGCCTCCACCCGTTCTTTTTGGAGCAGTTTTTGGGCTAACCGTTGTAGTTCCGCCGGGGTCAGAAGGGAACCCATAATGGTGTCCGCCACCCGTTGGGCTAGACGTTTTTGATTGCGGGGAATTAACCCCGGCGTCAGGGGTAGTTGATAAGCGCCGATGAAGCGGGGCTGGTAAGGCCGAAAGAGCATCTTAATGGCGATATCATTGGTGAAATAGCCAATAACGCCCCCCGCGATGGGTGGTAAGATTAACTGCAAAAGTTGCTGGGATTGCCACATAGACCCCACCTATTTTTGCGCCACCAAAACGCCCATTAAGCCCCCGGCGATTTCATAGTGAACCGCCTGGGAAAATCCGGCTTGATAGGCTAATTTCACTTGTTCCGACCCCAGGGGAAAACGGTCGAGACTAGGTTGGATATAGGCGTAGTCGGCGCTGACTTGAAAGGCTTGCGCTAGGGGAACCACAATTTGAGCGAGATACCAGCGTTGAAACTCGGCGATCCACCCTGGAGACGGCCGGTTAAAATCTAAAATCGCCACTTTTCCCCCCTCTTTTAAAACCCGTCTTAATTCCTGAAGCGCCTGGGGAATAGCCAACACATTCCGCAGTCCATAACCCATGGTAGCACAGTCGAATGTGTCCGCCGGGAAGGGCAGAGCTAGGGCGTCCCCCTCTAGCCATTCAATCCGACTTAGCGCCGGATGGTCTCGAACTCGCTCCTCGGCGATAGCCAGCAATTCCGGGCAGAAGTCCAAACCGATGACCCGACCCTGACTGGAGCCGAGAACCCGTTTCCCCAGACTTTGACTTAAATCCCCACTGCCGCAACAGACGTCTAGCGCCGTATCTCCATGGGTGGCGCCGCTCCAACGGACAGTCATTTCTTTCCAAATCCGATGTTGCCCGAGACTGAGCCAAAAATTAAACTCGTCGTAAACCGGGGCGATACGGGCGAAAAGGGACTGGATTTCCGGCGCTGAGGACATAGAGCGGGGCCTTGGAGCTTTTGCTATCATACCCTCCCTGACCCTACTCCCCAACCCTGAAAACCCCATGACCCAATTCTTTATCGACCGGGGCGGCACCTTCACCGATATCGCGGCGCTGGTGGCAGATCCGCAATTACTGGCCCAATGCGCGGAGAATAGCCGATTTACCGTGTTTAACCTCCCCAACGGCGCCGGCATGGTTCTCCACAAACTGCTGTCGGAAAATCCAGAACGCTACCCCGACGCGGCGCTACAGGGGATTCGGGATATTTTGGGGTTAGACGGCGCCGCGGCCATTCCTCTGGAACGGGTAACGGGCGTTAAGATGGGCACGACCTTGGCGACAAACGCCTTATTGGAGCGGAAGGGAGCGCCGACGATTCTGGTGGTTACCCAGGGGTTTGGGGACGCTTGGCTCATCGGCTATCAGCATCGCCCGGAGTTATTCGCCCTCCAGATTCAAAAACCGGCGCCGCTCTACGGTGAGATTCTAGAAGCGCCGGAACGGATCGACGCCCAAGGGGAGATTTTACAACCCCTAGGAGAAGAGCAAATTCGCCAAGAGCTACAGCAAGCCTACGACCGCGGTTACCGCGGTTGCGCCGTGGCCCTACTCCACAGCTACCGCTATCCCCGCCATGAGGAACGGATCGGGGAGATCGCCCAGAGTATCGGCTTTGAGCAGGTTTCCCTCTCCAGCGAAGTCAGCCCCCTAATCAAATACCTCTACCGGGGGGACACCGCCCTGGCGGACGCCTACCTTTCGCCCCTGCTGAAGGACTATTTACGGGAAATTCAGCGCCAATTGCCGGGGGTTCCGGTGGGGGTGATGCAGTCCCACGGGGGACTCGTGGCCGCGGAGGACTTTCGGGGGCGGGATAGTCTCTTTTCCGGGCCGGCGGGGGGCTTGGTGGCCGC
>JAYKIZ010000186.1:0-2772 GCA_035285965.1 Cyanobacteriota bacterium
GAAATAGCGGCGCTATCCACATATTGCAGAGTATTAATCGTGTCGCCCTGGGCCAAGAGATCCGCCCAGGGGGAGCAACAGGCTAGCGCCGCCGGTAGCGGCAACCCTAACTCTTGTAATTTAAAAACCAGCGCCAGAATTAAATTTCCCCCGGCGCTAGCGCCGATTAACCCCAGATTTTGGGGAGGAAATTCCCCCGTCAAGGCTTGCCAGACTGTTAAGGCGTCCTCCAACGGCGCCGGGTAGGGATGGTCGGGACATTGCCGGTAATCCGCGGAGAAGACTTCAATTTGACCGTGATAAGCCGCTAAAATCCCTTCCCCCGTTCCTAATTCGCCCCCCGCTAGGGCAAAGCCGCCGCCGTGGAAATGGACTAGGCGCCGCTCTCGGTTTTCCGGCGCGATTTGGGGCGGTGTCAGGCGATAAACGGTGACGCCGTTAAGGGTTTCAGCCCGACTCTGGACGGGAAAGCGTTGTCGCAATTTTTCCAGACGCAAACGGCTGGCTTGGTCGTAGAGAGCCAAGGTTTTACGCCAGTCGTCTAAATCCTGAGGTTCCCGCTCGATGATCTCAATGGCCGCGTCTAGGGGTTGGGCGCAGGCTTTTTGCAATTCGGCGCTGGCGGTTGCGGGGACGGGTAATTGGCGCTCCGGCAGGCGCCGAGTTTTAGGGAAGTTGGCCATGACGAGATAGTTTCAGATTAGCGAGGGAGAAGAGGAAAATGACGGCGAAGAGCGCTAAACCGACGGCGGCGGCGTAATTGAGGTCGAGGTTTTGGAAGGCCAGTTCGTAAAGGTAATAAACGACGGTCTTGGTATGGTTTAAGGGGCCGCCCTGGGTCATAATATAAACTTCCTCAAAGACCTTCAACGCCGAAATGGAGGAAATAACGCCCACCAGCAATAAATAAGGACGCATTAACGGTAAGGTGATATACCAGTGGCGCTCCCACCCCCCGGCGTCGTCCAGGGCCGCGGCTTCGTAGAGATCCGCGGGAATGCCCTGCAATCCGGCCAGATAAATCACCATGTAGTATCCTAAACCTTTCCAAATCGTGACCGCCATAACGCTCCCCAAAGCCCATTGGGGACTGGTCAGCCAGGGAATCCCCTCCGTTAACCCCAACCAGCGTAATACTTGGTTCAAAACGCCGTCGGCGGCGTAGAGCGCCCGCCAGGCGATACCCGCCACCACCATGGAGATAATCACCGGCGCGTAAAAGGCGGCCCGAAACCCCGCCATGCCCCGGAGCTTTTGGTTCACCAGCACCGCTAGAACGAGGGGCAACATCACCAACACAGGAACGACTCCTATTAAATAAAGGGCGCTGTTGCCGAGGGACTGCCAGAAGACCCGGTCTTGCCAGAGGCGTTGGAAGTTTTTCAGTCCGACCCACTGGGGCGCCTGAGTAAGATCCAAGTCGTATTGAGTAAAGCTGAGGGCGAAGGCTTGCCAAGCGGGGTAAAACACCGTCAGCCCGAGGATGATTAAAGCGGGCAGGAGAAAAAAGTAGGGCGTTAGCCGGCGCTGGAAGGAAAACATGGGGGCGGATGAGCGTAAACACGCTGATTTTAGCCTTCCCTTGTCCTTCTTAGAAAGGCTACCGGCATCGGAGGGCGCTTATCGCGTTTGTCGGTGACGGCTCAAGCCCTATCCAAAATCGAGGGCTGAGCGTAGCTGAAGCCCTTATCTCATCCGCTCCCACCGCCATACGCTAAAATCCAAAGTATAAAAAATATCAACCCGTCACTCTATTGGTTCACCTAAACAAAAAACAAAAATTCCAGAAAAACAGGAAACACAAAATGAACACAACGGCGCTTAAAAAACGTTTGATTGAAAAGATCAACGATCTTTCGGAAGAGCAACTTAATATGGTTACATCGTTTGTCGAGGGGTTGCAAAATCCGCTTAAAGATGCCAAAGAAATTCAATGCTTACAAAGCGATGAGGACAGAAAAGCTCTAGCGGAAAAATTTAAACAACTCTGTGCCGAAACTCAAGCTCTCTTTACTGAACATCCTATTACAGAACAAGAAATACAAGCAGAAATAGACGCTTATCGGAGAGGTGAATGAGGGTTATTTTTGACACAAATATCCTAATTTCTGCGGCTCTTAGGGGAGGCAAGCCCAAAATGGCTATTGCCCATGTTATTGATTCTTCAAGTTATAGGATTGGCGGTTGATGATTTTAATCCTGAGATATTCCTGTGCCTTTAGCGATGGTATCTATACCAATTCGTAAAGTCCCTTCAAGTTCTTTACCCAGCGCCGTGAAGGGATCTTGAGGGTCAAGCGCCGAGGGCGGTTGATCGTTAATAGACATCTCCAGAAATTAACTTCAAACCCTTGTCCCATCGTGGCCAAAGCGAGGTTATCGGATTTGTCTAATGGACATCTTCTCCAGACGTTTTTGGTAAAAATTATCGTGGTATGCTATAAACTTGACTAATATTTGCAGTGCCGCACCCAAAAAGACCAAATGTTTTTTGTTGATCGCTTTTCATTAAAAACAAAGGCTCTTATCTCTGTTCTGAATTTAGCACTCCTTGGGTAACTAAATGAAAAAAATCTCGCCAAAACAACTTATTGACTCTGTTCCTAATATACAAACTTTGGTACTGCCAAGTGATTGGTTTGAGAATTTAGAGTTAGATGCTAAATATTCTATCTTCCACCACTTATATGAGTGGATCAATCAAAAAGATACTGTTCCAATGGAAATTAAAAACTATATCCATAATAGAACTTTCCTTGGAGAAAAACTATA
>JAYKIZ010000187.1:0-3174 GCA_035285965.1 Cyanobacteriota bacterium
GAGGCATTAACTAGCCGGGGTTTAGAAACATTAACCCTAGGCCCCTTGATTATCATTAGTCAGAGCGCCCATATTTATGAAGACTGCTGGGAACAAGCAGAGCGCATTATCCAGACCGAGTATCCCAAACTGCATCTGCAACCGGATTATTTTGACCCCTCCGGCAGTTTTTTAATTTCTCTCCAGGCAGACAAAATTCTGGTGGAGCACATTACCCCCGGCGCCGGGGAAGTGGTCAATTGTTTCAGCGCTCGCTCCGCCGTGAAGCTTTACCAACTGCTCGCCGGCGCTTGTCCCAGTTTGACGGTGGATCACGCCTTATATTTGGGAATCGAACTGCAGAAAGCGGAAACGGCGCTGAAATTGGGCCGTCCCGAATTGTACCGTCAGGACGTTCCTTTGCGCCTTTAGACCGCCCCGCTCCTTCTGATAGAAATCCTATTTTTTTTGACGATTAGCCCAGAAGCATACCATCAGTTTCTTGCCAGTAGGTGTAAGAAATTTTCATGTTCCAGTCAGGCGATTATCGGCATCTAAAGCAAGCACGCCAATCGAGCCTTGAGGGTTTCCAAGCCCGTTTGTTGTCGGGCCGAGACAAACACCGCCTGGGGATATTTTTCCTTAGCCTCGTTAATGGCTTCGATACTGGCCAGATCCACCTTATTAAAGGCTAACGCCATGGGCCCCGGCGCTAACTCCATTTCTCCCAAAATTTTCCCCACGGATTGCAGTTGATGTTCCCAGGCGGGATGGGAGAGATCCACCACTTGCAAAAGCGCGTCGGCGGAGGTGACTTCCTCTAGGGTCGCTTTGAAGGCCTCCACTAGGGTGTGGGGCAACTCCCGAATAAAACCCACCGTGTCCGTTAACAGTAGCGCCTGGGGCGGAGCGCCGTCGCTCTGGGGCAACAGCAAGCGCCGGGTCGTGGGGTCGAGGGTGGCGAAGAGTTGGTCGGCGGCGTAGATCTCGGCCTGGGTCAAGGCGTTCACCAGGGTGGATTTGCCCGCGTTGGTGTAACCTACCACCGCTACGGTGGGTAGGCCGTCCCGCTGGCGCTTGTGGCGCAGGCGCTCCCGATGGTCCTGTAGTTGGCGCACTTCCTGCCGCAGGCGAGTCACCCGTTTTTGCAACACTCGGCGCTCGGTTTCCAGTTGGGTTTCCCCCGGCCCCCGGGTGCCAATGCCGCCCCCCAACCGGGAGAGGGCCCGACCCTGGCCCGCCAGACGGGGCAACATATAGTCTAATTGAGCCAGTTCTACCTGCAATTTGCCCGCCTGGGACTGGGCCCGCTGGGCGAAAATATCCAAAATTACTTCCGTCCGGTCCACCACCCGCACTCCCCACTGAATTTCCAAGTTGCGCACCTGGGCCGGGGAAAGTTCCCGGTCAAAGGCCACTAAGGTGGCGCCGCAGGTCTGAATTTGCAGGGCGATTTCCTCCGCTTTGCCGGCGCCGAAGACCGTGCGGGGATGGGGACGCTCTCGTTTTTGCCGGGCCACCGCCACCACTTGCCCCCCGGCGCTGTCAATCAGACGCTCAAGTTCCGCCAACCCTTCCTCAAAGCGAAGATCCTCGAGACCTTGGGTCTGAACCCCCACCAATAAAACCCGCTCCCGGCCCGAATCCACCCGCTGGGCGGTGAAGTTGCGCCAAAATTCCGCCTCTAGGTTATTAACCAGATCTAGTAAACTGTCCCTGGCTAAGTCTTCCAGAGATAAAGGCCCCAACACTTGACAAGACTGGGCGACGTCCGTCGCTTCCCCTGAAGTCGGGATTAAATGCGCTAAATAACCGTGTTCGACGAACCCCGCGGCGCCGCCCCCCCGGCGGGTAAACCCCGTTCCCGTCAAGCAAAACAGCAACAAGGCGTCTAGACGTTGCCGGGCCAGCGCCGTCAAACTGCCTTCCTGGGGCCCCTCTGGGTCAAAGCCGGTGGCCAAACAACGAATCCCCGACAGACGCCCTTCCCCATAGCGGGGAATTTCCAGGGGAGGAATTTGGGTCTGACGGGGCGTGCCCACTCCCACCCGGATCACCTGACCGCGTCGGTTGAGGTAAACCGCTAGGGGGGAATTAATCTCCAGGCTCAGAGCGCCGAGGCGCTGGGCAAACTCGACCGTGGTTAAACAGTCGTTGGGTAGGCGCTGGTGGTAGAGGCGCTGGAGTTGCTTGATTTGGCTGGTCTTCAGCCCGCCTACGGCGCCGTAAATGGTCTCTGTCAGGGCGGTCTTCCTTTTTGGCGCGAGTTGACAATCCCTAGTTTACTGTGTGTGCACAAATGTCAGAATCCCCCCTAGCCCCCCTTGGAAAGCTACCGTGTACACACAAGTCTTTGGTTTTGTCATTAACCTTATCTCGCCCCCTAAATCCCCCAATTCTGGGGGACTTTGACCTCAGAAAAGCTCCGAACTCCCCCCAAAATTGGGGGGCTGGGGGGGCAAAACGAGGCTGATGGGTAGATGTGTGTACACGGTAGCCTCCACGAGAGGGGAATTCCCCATCCCCAGTGACTTATTCCACAATCAATTCCCCTCCTTTGGAGGGGTGCCCCGAAGGGGTGGGGTGGTGAACTTTTCCTACACAGCCAAACCGGCCCCCCCTTCGCTACCACTGCTTTAGACGACCTAACCCCAGACCCAACAGATAAAAACTATATAAATTAATTTCCGCCAAACTGGCGGCGCCAGCCTCTGCAAAACCGAGATACTCCCCATGTCCTCCCCCACGGAAAACGTCATTTTCCTAAAAATCGGTCAAAAAAGCGCCGGATTTCGGCAAAGACTTCCTCGGATTCCGGGGAGTCGAATAGATAGAGATGCTCGGCGTGGGACAAGCCTTCAAAAACCTGGAGATCCGCCCAGGCTCCGCGACGTCGCAGTTGGCGATGCACCCGAACCGTGTCGCTGAGAAACAGATCCCGAGCGCCGGAAATGAGGAGGGTCGGGGGAAAACCCGTAAAATCGCCATAAACCGGGGAAATCAGGGGGTCTCGCCAATCCCCGGCGCCGCCGTAGAGTTTGGCCATGCCGGTAATCAGTCCGGTGTAGGAAATAGCGGCGCTATCCACATATTGCAGAGTATTAATCGTGTCGCCCTGGGCCAAGAGATCCGCCCAGGGGGAGCAACAGGCTAGCGCCGCCGGTAGCGGCAACCCTAACTCTTGTAATTTAAAAA
>JAYKIZ010000188.1:0-19843 GCA_035285965.1 Cyanobacteriota bacterium
TGTGTTGGGCCACCAGGGAGGTGATCACCCCAAGGGACGCCAGCGCCAAACCCAACTGGAAGTGGAGGGAATTGTTGATGGTGTCGTAGAGATTGGTGTGACCGGCGCCGGTGAGGGGGCCTTTGTGAGCGTTGAGGATTTCCTTGATGCTGTGGCCGATACCCCAGTTAGTCCGGTACATGTGACCGGCGATGATGAAGATCACCGCAATGGCCAGATGGTGGTGGGCGATGTCCGTCAACCAGAGAGACTCGGTTTGGGGATGGAAGCCGCCGAGGAAAGTCAGGATCGCCGTGCCGGCGCCCTGGGAGGTGCCAAAGATATGACCGGCGGTGTCGGGATTTTCCGCGTAGACGCCCCAGTTGCCGGTGAAGAAGGGCAGTAAGCCCGCCGGGTGGGGAGGGGTGGAAAGGAAGTTATCCCAACCCACGTGCTGACCCCGAGCTTCGGGGATGGCGACGTGAACCAAGTGACCGGCCCAAGCCAGGGAGCTAACCCCAAACAACCCCGCCAGGTGGTGGTTCAAGCGGGATTCCGCGTTTTTGAACCAAGCCAAGCTGGGACGGAATTTAGGTTGGAGATGGAGCCAACCGGCAAAGAGGAACAGCGCCGAGAGGATCAAGAGGAAGATAGATCCTTGGTAGAGTTCCCCGTTGGTGGTCATGCCAATGGTGTAGAACCAGTGGTAAACCCCGGAGTAAGCAATGTTGACCGGGTTGGAAGCGCCGGCTTGGGTAAAGGCGTTAAGGGCGCCTTCGCCAAAGTGGGGATCCCAAATCGCGTGGGCGATGGGGCGGGTGTTGAGGGGATCTTTAATCCACTGCTCAAAGTTGCCCTGCCACGCCACGTGGAAGAGGGTGCCGGAAGTCCACAGGAAGATGATGGCGATGTGGCCAAAGTGGGAGGCGAAGATCTTTTGGTAAAGATTCTCCTCCGTCATCCCGTCGTGGGTTTCAAAGTCGTGAGCCGTCGCAATCCCGTACCAAATACGCCGCGTAGTGGGGTCTTGGGCGAGATCCTGGCTAAATTTAGGAAATTTAGTTGCCATAGCTTTTTCGGAAATTCTCCTCGTTAAGCAAGCAGAATGAGGCGGACGCCAAGGGGCGTTACTCATTTCCGGTGGTTAAACCAAGGATAACGAGAGGGTTACCTTGGCGAAAATTAAGCAAAGCGTTTTTTAATCAGGACGCTTAAAACCTAGGCCGAGGGCGGAACCCCCGACCCAGGGGCAGTCTAGCCAATGGAGAGACTGCGGGCGAGGAAGAACGCCCAAGTGGTGACGATACCCCCGAGGAGGTAGTGAGCGACGCCCACCGCGCGACCTTGAATGATGCTCAGGGCGCGGGGTTGGATCGCCGGAGCGACGTTGAGCTTGTTGTGGGCCCAGACGATGGACTCAATCAACTCTTGCCAGTAACCCCGTCCGCTGAAGAGGAACATGAGGCTAAAGGCGAAGACAAAGTGACCGGCGAGGAACATGATCCCGTAGGCCGACAGCGCCGAGCCGTAGGAGTTGATCACGTTAGCCGCTTGGGCCCAGAGGAAGTCCCGCAACCAACCGTTGATGGTGATGGCGCTTTGGGCGAAGTTGCCTAAGGTCACATGGGTGACGGTGCCGTCCGGCGCCACAGTGCCCCAGACGTCGGATTGCATCTTCCAACTGAAGTGGAAAATAACCACCGAGAGGGAGTTGTACATCCAGAACAGACCGAGGAACACGTGATCCCAACCGGACACTTGGCAAGTGCCGCCCCGACCGGGGCCGTCGCAGGGGAAGCGGAAGCCGAGATTGGCTTTATCGGGGATTAGGCGGGAGCTACGGGCGTAGAGCACGCCTTTGAGGAGGATCAGCGCCGTCACGTGGATGGTGAAGGCGTGGATGTGGTGCACCATGAAGTCCGCCGTGCCCAAGGTGATGGGCATCATGGCCACTTTGCCGGCCACGGCGAGGGTTTCGCCGCCGAAGGCGTAGCTAGCGGTGGCGAGCGCGTGGGGCGCCGTGCCGCCGGGAGCCAGGGTGTGGATATTTTGGATCCACTGGGCAAAGATGGGCTGAAGTTGAATGGCGGAGTCGGAGAACATATCCTGGGGACGACCCAGGGCCCGCATGGTGTCGTTGTGGATGTAAAGACCGAAGCTATGGAAGCCGAGGAAAATACAAACCCAGTTCAGATGGGAAATAATAGCGTCCCGGTGACGGAGCATCCGATCCAGAAGGTTGTTGACATTCTTGGCCGGATCGTAGTCCCGCACCATGAAGATGGCCGCGTGGGCGCCGGCGCCGACGATCAGGAACCCGCCAATCCACATGTGATGGGTAAACAGGGACAACTGGGTCGCGTAGTCAATCGCCTGATAGGGATAGGGAGGCATGGCGTACATGTGTTGCGCCACGATGATCGTCAGAGAGCCGAGGAGCGCCAGGTTAATGGCCAACTGAGCGTGCCAGGAAGTGGTCAGGATTTCGTAGAGTCCTTTGTGACCTTCCCCGGTGAAGGGGCCCTTGTGGGCTTCGAGGATTTCCTTCATGCTGTGGCCGATGCCCCAGTTCGTCCGGTACATATGACCGGCGATAATGAAGAGAACCGCGATAGCCAGGTGGTGGTGGGCCACATCCGTGAGCCAGAGGCTCCCAGTGACCGGGTTCAGACCGCCTTTAAAGGTCAGGAAGTCCGAATACACGCCCCAATTTAAGGTAAAGAAGGGGGTAAGACCCTGGGCGAAGCTGGGGAAAAATTCCGCCATCCGACCGGCGTCGAGGACGTACTCCTGGGGCAGGGGAATGTCTTTGGGGGCGATGCCCGCGTCCAACATTTGGTTCACCGGCAGGGAGACGTGGATCAAGTGACCCGTCCAAGCCAAGGAACCGAGGCCCAGCAGACCGGCGAGGTGGTGGTTCATCATCGACTCCACGTTTTGGAACCACTCCAATTTGGGGGCCTTAACGTGGTAGTGGAACCAACCGGCGAACAGCATCAGGCCAGCCATCACCAGACCGCCGATGGCGGTGCAGTAGAGCTGGTAGCTGTCGGTAAAACCGGCGGCCCGCCAGAGATAGAAGAGACCGGAGGTAATTTGGATACCGTGGAAACCGCCGCCCACATCCCCGTTGAGGATGCCTTGACCCACGATGGGCCAAACCACCTGGGCGCTGGGTTTAATGTGGGTGGGGTCGGCCAGCCAACCTTCATAGTTAGAGAACTTGGCGCCGTGGAAGTACATTCCACTGAGCCAAACAAAAATGACCGCGAGGTGCCCGAAGTGGGCGCTGAAGATTTTCCGGGAAACATCTTCTAAATCGCTGGTTTGACTATCGAAATCATGCGCGTCGGCGTGGAGGTTCCAAATCCAGGTGGTGGTTTTGGGGCCTCTAGCCAAGGTGCGGTCAAAGTGGCCAGGCTTGCCCCATTTCTCAAAGGAAGTCGGGACAGGATTGGTATCAACCGTCACTTTGGCTTTCGCCTCTCTTTCGGGAGGACTAATTGTCATGAGGGTGCTCCTCTCTCGACAATGAACTTTAAGGGTTTCGTATTGTGGATAGTGTAATAGGGGAAAGGCAAAAGGGGAATTTTTTGCTCTCCGGTAAGAAGCGACAAGGGCTAAACCGGTCTTGGGAAGCGGCGCCAGCGTCAATAGAAGATGATAGGGCTTCGGCAGCGATTCTGACTAGGGGCTTAACAATATTTAAAATTTCGCCAACCTAAGCTCCGTCAAGGCTTTCCCCTATCGACTCGGCGCCGAAAGTCAAGAAAAATCGACTTTTTGTTACAAAAATTTACATTATCCTTGGGGTACCGCGCTTCTCCTCGCAGGACAAATCTTGTCCATAGAAGAAGATCAATCCCTAGCCCGATTCAGCGCCGGAGATGAAGCGTAAAGAAATGTAACAGGACGTATTAATGAGTTTTTGCGAGGAGCGTTTTTATGGGCTCATACAAAACAAAATTATTGTCTTCTTGTCGCATGCTTGTTTGTCTAAAGCGAGCGCCGAACCGACGCCGGCCAACCCCTCTCTTGCTGACAAGATAACCATATAGCTATATTAAAGGAGGCGGACAAGAACGGTAAAATATCGCCCAGCGGGGATCTTCGGCGCTCGCGTAACCCTGAAGATCGCTATAGTCGTTTTTGATCAATCTTTCGTTTCTCTATGGCTGGTCATAGCAAGTGGGCAAATATCAAGCGCCAAAAAGCGCGGGTAGACGCCAAAAAAGGTAAAACCTTTACTCAACTGTCTCGGGCGATTATCGTCGCGGCCCGGCAGGGTTTGCCAGACCCGGCGGGGAATTTTCAACTCCGCACCGCTATTGAAAAGGCTAAAGCCGCGGGCATTCCCAACGAGAATATCGAGCGAGCCATCGCCAAGGGCGCCGGCACTTACGAGGGGGAGGAGAGTCAATACGAAGAAATCCGCTACGAAGGCTACGGCCCCGGCGGCGTCGCCATCTTAATCGAGGCGTTGACGGACAATCGCAACCGAACAGCGGCGGATCTGCGGGCGGCCCTGAGTAAACGGGGGGGCAACCTCGGGGAAACGGGATGCGTTAGTTGGATGTTTAGCCAAAAGGGCGTCGTTCGTTTGGAAGGGGAACTGGCGGAAGACGAGTTGTTGGAAGCGTCCCTAACCGGCGGCGCCGATAGTTACGATCTACTTGCGCCGGAGGAGGGGGGCGGCGCCGAGGTCTTCGCGGCGCCGGAAAATTTGGAAACCCTGAGTCAGAGTTTAAAAGAGGCTGGTTTTAAAGTGGCGGAAAACGAACGGCGCTGGATTCCCGAAAATACTCTGGAAGTTAACGACCCGGAGCAGGCCCAAACCCTAGTTAAGTTAATCGAGACCCTAGAGGCGCTGGACGACGTCCAGGGGGTGACGGCCAATTTTGAGCTAGGCGAGGCGCTGATGAATCAGTATCAGGCTCTGGCTTAAGCATACTATTAGGTTAAATATGGACGTAACTGGACTCGAACCAGTGACCCCATCGATGTCAACGATGTACTCTAACCAACTGAGCTATACGTCCTTGCAGAGACCCAATATAGCATAGCATGGGAAACGTTGGCAATCTTTTTTCTTTTTTTCGGCGCTCCATGACTAGCCTCACCGGCAAAACCCAACTTCTCGGGGTCATCGGCCATCCCGTCGAGCATTCCCTGTCTCCCCTGATGCAAAACGCGGCGCTGGCGGCGCTGGATCTGGATTGGGTCTATCTGCCCTTTGCCGTGTCTCCGGCGGCGCTTGCCGACGCCGTTAGCGGTCTGAAGGCATTAGGGGTAAAGGGATTCAACGTCACCCTCCCCCATAAACAAGCTGTCATGCCCCTTTTAGGGGAGGTCTCTCCCTTGGCTCGGCAGGTCGGCGCCGTTAATACGGTTCTGCGTTCGGACGCTGGTTGGCGGGGAACCAACACCGATGTGGAGGGCTTTCTCGCTCCCCTATTAGAGCGGCAAAAAAATTGGGCCCAATGCCGGCCCGTCGTTTTAGGCAACGGCGGCGCCGCCCGGGCCGTCGTGGTCGCGCTCAGTCAGTTGAACTGCCCCGCCGTCGCCGTGGTCGGGCGAGATTTGGCTAAGTTGGAAGCTTTTCACCGCAGTTGGCGGGGGTTAGACCTGAGCGCCGCGGTGACGGTTCACCCCTGGGAACAATTACCTCTACTTCTGCCCCAGACCCGTTTACTGATTAATACCACCCCGGTAGGCATGGCGCCGAGGGGAGAAGCCTCTCCTCTGAAATTAGAAGAACTAGAGTTTTTGTCATCCCAGGCTTTGGTTTATGACCTGATCTACACCCCGAGACCCACTCGTTTACTGCGGGAGGCCGAGGGTTTGGGTTTGGCCGCTCTAGACGGACTGGAAATGCTGGCCCGCCAAGGCGCCGCGGCCCTGGGATTATGGTTAAACCGGGAAGAGGTTCCTGTGGCTGTCATGCGTCGGGCGCTAGAGTCCCATTTTGATCCCCCCCACCCCTCCGAAGGTTAATCTGTTATCTGTTTACTGATAACTGTTCACTGATAACTGTGACCAATCCTCTCGGACGGCTCGGACAAACCTTAGGCCCCGGCTTTCAGAAAATCGCTAAAAGTTTTAGCTGGCTTCTGCTGGAGCGCCTAGTGGTGATGGGAACGGCGCTGACGGTGGGAATTTACACGGTGCGCTATCTCGGCGCCGCTCAATTCGGCAAACTCAGCTACGCCTATAGTTTTGTCAATATTTTTGAAGGATTGGCTAAATTGGGGCTAGATAGCGTCGTAATTCGGAATTTAGTCCAGAACGCTCAGCCCAAGGAGAAAATTCTCGGCGCGACCTTTACGCTCAAAAGTTGCGCTCTCCTCGGCGCCGTTGGTATTAGTATTGGCTCTTTTTTGAGTTTTAATGCTGACCCAACCACCAATTTGCTGTTGATAATCATCGCCTTTAGTTTACTGTTTAACAGTTTAGACGGGATTGATTTTTGGTTTCAATCTCAAGTGATGTCTCAAAAGGTGGCTCAAGTCAGAATTGGTCAATTTATCATCAGTTCTGTCTTAAAGTTGACTTTTATTTATTTTCAGTTGTCCGTGATTTTTTTCGCAGGCTTATACGTTTTAGAAAACGCCCTTAGAGCGTTAGGTTTTCTCTGGATGTACCGCCGGGGGAAAGAAAATATTCTTCATTGGCGCTGGGATAAAAAGATGGCGGGGGATTTACTCCGGGGCTCTTGGCCCCTGATTCTCTCGTCCATGATGATTATCCTTTACATGCGAGTGGATCAAGTGATGTTGGGAATCATCGCCGGCGCCAAAGCGGTAGGGCTATATTCCGCCGCCATTCGCTTTTCCGAGATTTGGTACTTTATTCCTGCTATTATTTGCTCTTCTATCTTTCCCTCCGTCATTAAGGCTAAAGCGTTAAGCGCCGAAATTTACCACCGCCGTCTCCAATATCTCTACGATTTTTTAGTTTGGCTTTCCCTCCTGTTAGCCCTGGGGGTTTCTCTCGTCGCCTACCCCTTGATCGACTTCCTCCTTGGCGCCGATTTTCGTCCCTCCGCTTTGATTTTAATTGTTCACGTTTGGTCTCTCCCCTTTGTCTTCCTTGGGGTGGCCCGCTCCCAATGGCTCATCGTCGAAAATTCAACCCAGTTCAGTTTTGTGACCACCAGCCTCGGCGCCGTCGCTAATATTTTGCTGAACCTGTGGCTCATTCCTCCCTACGCCGGAGTCGGAGCGGCACTGGCCACCCTGATCTCCTACGGGATTGCTAGTTACCTCAGCGCGGCTTTCTTTGCTCCCACCCGTCCGAGCTTTCGACAAATGACCCAGGCGTTATTCATTCCCCTCCGTTGGCGTCAAAATCAGATCTACCTCGGAAAACTGAGAACCCTGCTCCGGCGCTCGTCGGCGCCGAAAATTTAGGGGCGGGTTATAAAGTCGGGGAACCCTGACAAATTCGCGCCCGGCGTGGTTAAAATCAAACGATTATCCTCCGCTTCTCTCCTCCATGCTCCACAATCGCGAAGATTTCCGCGTCCTCAAAGAATGTTACAAATGGGCTTGGGTGCTTAACTACGGCACCGCCTTCTACGAAACTCAACGTTACCAAGACTTTACCCATTTTTACTATCTCCGGTCTACCCCAGACTCGGCGGCGCCCCTAGACCATCCGCCGGCTATCGCTCTGCCGCCCCGACTGTTTATCGATCTCGTTTGCGGCGGGGAGTCCCAGGCTCCGGTGCTGGAAAAAATTCGTCGAGCGGCCCAAACGTTTGAAAATTGTTGGCGAGACTTGAGCGACTGTCCCGGTTTGTCCCTCGGCGAGATTGTCCTTTATCACGACCGACGCCAAGGACGGATGGGCGTCGCCGCCCGAGAAACAGCCGTCCTAGGAGAGTAACTTGACTGAGCGGTTTTTAAGTCTCTTTGCGCCGCAAAAAACGGATTTACCCGCTTTTGTGGAACTAGACCGCCTTTGCTTAGGCGGGATGTGGAGCTTGGATGGTTATCGCCGGGAATGGGAAAGCGCCAAAGGCTTCCTTCTGGGGTTGCGGGATAACGAGGGTCTGCGGGGCGTCGGCGCCTTTTGGCAAATTTTGGAAGAAGCCCACATTACTCTGCTCATGGTTCACCCCGAATACCGGGGCCTGGGCTGGGGCCGTTTATTGTTGCTAGCTCTCTTGGCGGAAGCCCGGCGCCGCCAGTTGGAGCGGGCCACCCTAGAGGTTCGGGCCTCTAACGAAAGGGCTGGGAATCTTTACTTTAGCCTCGGGTTTCGTCTGGCCGGAACCCGTAAAAACTATTACGACGATCCTGCCGAGGACGCCCATATTCTCTGGCTGAACGGCCTCCAGGCGCCGATCTGGGAGCGGCGCTGGCAAACCCATTGGCGGGACAGTCAAGACCGCTTAGCCCAAGAAGGCTTTGCTTTAGCTCCCCTAGGGGAAGGTCTCCTCTACAATGAGGCTAAATTATCGCCCGGAATCTAGATACGGCCATGTCGAAGGAAAAATCTGGCGGAGGACTACTGATGGGGTTGCTGGCGGGGGGGCTGATGGGTGCCGCCGCGGGCTTATTATTGGCGCCCCGTTCCGGTCGGGAAACTCGGCGCTTGTTGAAAAAGTCCGCCGACGCTCTGCCGGAATTGGTAGAAGATCTCTCCGCTACCTTACAACTGCAAACCGCCCAACTGTCGGAAGCGGCCCAGCAAAATTGGCAAGAGACCCTCAATCGCCTTCAGGAGGCCATCGCCGCCGGAGTGGAAGCGAGTCAATGGGATTTGCCGTCGGAGCCGAGGGACATCACCCCCAGGGGCGATGACCGGGAAAACCTGTAGCGGAGAAATCCCTATGACTGAACCTTTTTTTTGGTTAGGCCTATCCCTCGCCCTAGTGGCCATGAGTCTGACGGCGGTGTTGGTGGCGGCTCTGCCGGCGCTTCAGGAATTGGGCCGGGCGGCCCGCAGCGCCGAAAAGCTTTTTGACACCCTCAACCGGGACTTTCCCCCTACCCTGGAAGCGATTCGGCTCACGGGTTTAGAAATTAGCGAACTGACGGACGATCTCAATCAGGGTCTCAAAGGCGCCGTCGAGGCGGGCCAGTCGGTGGAGCGGGGACTTCATACCGCTAAAACCGGCGTGAGCGTCGCCCAACAGGGCAGTCGGCGCTTAGCCGCGGGGGTCAAGGCCGCTTGGCGAACGTGGCAAACCTATCCCCTTAAAGACCCCTACGCTTAGGGAAGGCTTTACCTTAGAATAAGGTTAACAAGTGTAAAGTTTTTTAAAAATTTGTAAGCTACCGTTATGAAAAAACTCGGTTTGTCAGGATGGGGGGCGACTGTGCTGGCTTGGGTTCTGTCCGCTTGGCTCTGGGGAATGGCTCCCCCCCAGGCGCTGGCGGTAAATAATCCCGAGCTTTTACCGGCGGAGGCGACGCCGGTGGTGGATTTGGCCAATTTCCTGCCCCAGCCCCAGGAAGACAAACTGATTCAAGACATTGGCGATTTTGAAGCGGAAACCGGTTGGAAACTGCGAGTGCTCACTCAGTACGACCGTAGTCCGGGTCGGGCGGTGATTCCCTTTTGGGGGCTGGACGATAAAAGTATTTTGTTGGTGGCGGACGCCCGGGGCGGCAATTTATTAGCCTTTAGTATTGGCGACGCCGTTTACGATCTAATGCCGCGCACCTTCTGGATTGAACTGCAAGCTCGTTTCGGCAATATGTATTATATTCGCGACAACGGCGAAAACCGGGCCATTACCGAGGCGTTGGACACTGTTAAGGGCTGTCTAGCAAAAGGGGGCTGTAACGTGGTGCCGGGTTTGCCTCGAGAGCAATGGATCTTGACCCTAGTGACCTCTATTGTCGGGGGCTTAATTTTCGGCTTTGCGGCCATTCCCCGCCGGGAGGGCCAAATTTTTGCCTGGCAATGGGTCTTAATTATGTCGCCCCTTTGGGGAATTCTAGTGATCGCCTTCGGGGTGGGCCCCGTGGTGACCCGCACCAGCGATTGGTTGCCCCTAAGCCGTAATTTAATGGGCTTCGCCCTAGGAATTCTGGTGGCTTATTTGTCGCCGCTCCTCAATCAACCCAATCCCTCTAAAACGTAGCGGCGCTGACCGTCCCCTGGTATACAATATCTTTCCTTAAATCCGGCTATTAAGAGAGCCTACTATCCATGGCAGGAGTTTAGGCGTATGAACGCATCAGAACAAGCCCTGGGCTGGGAGATCACCAGTAAAATCGTCGGCGTTGTTCACCTTTTTAAAACCCAATTTCCCGACGCTAGGGCGGATCTTAAGCCCTGGCGAAGCGACCCGGAGACCCAAAACCAAGTCGATCCCCACTCCATTGATATCGGCTTTCATCTGCCGGGTTGGAGTCCCCGCTTTCAAAGCCGGAGCATCTTAGTGCAAATTCGCTTCCATCCCGATCCCCTAGACGGCGCCGCGCGTTTAATTGGGCTGGAGATCTTGGGGATCAACCATCAGGGTCAAGCTTGGCGCCTGTCCACGGTAGAAAATTGGCGAGTTGAAGGCGCCTATCCCCCGGCTCAAGATATTGGCGAAAAATTGCGAGCCTTCGCTAGGCAAGCCTTTGAGTTATTTCAATCTCCCTGCCTCAGCTAACTCTCGTTAACCCTGGAGACGGGCCTTAACCCTCCCTTTTCCGAGAATCCTTTGCTACCATACGGCGATTATCTGCCCAATCTTCGATTGAGTCGAGACCGAGGGAGGGAGCGCCGAAAGGGATTTTCCCGATTCCGCCCCAAGAAAGTTAAACCCTTTCTTCCTAAACCCCCTTTCCATGGATAATAATTAGAACTTAGCTCTGGGGGAAAGTTTCTTTCCACTCAGTCAAGACATAGGTTCTCATCATAACCGACCCATTAAAAAACCGTCTCTAAAGACCCTAACTTTGTCCATTACCTTAAAGGAGCGTCAATGGGACTACCTTGGTATCGCGTTCACACCGTCGTTCTGAATGATCCGGGACGACTCATTTCCGTTCACCTGATGCACACGGCGCTGGTGGCGGGCTGGGCCGGTTCAATGGCCCTGTACGAATTGGCTATTTTCGACCCCAGCGACCCGGCGCTGAATCCGATGTGGCGTCAAGGGATGTTTGTGCTTCCCTTCATGGCCCGTTTGGGAGTGACTTCTTCCTGGCGCGGTTGGAGCGTCACCGGCGAAACCGGTCTCGATCCCGGCTTCTGGTCCTTTGAAGGCGTCGCCGCCGCCCACATCGTTCTCTCTGGTCTCCTGTTCCTGGCCGCCGTTTGGCACTGGACTTTCTGGGATCTGGAACTCTTTACCGACCCCCGCACCGGCGAACCCGCTTTGGATTTGCCCAAAATGTTCGGGATTCACCTTTTCCTTTCTGGACTCCTCTGCTTTGGCTTCGGCGCTTTCCATTTAACCGGCGTCTGGGGCCCCGGCATGTGGGTTTCCGACCCCTACGGTCTCACGGGCCATGTTCAACCCGTGGCGCCGGAATGGGGCCCCTCGGGCTTTAACCCCTTTAACCCCGGGGGCGTGGTGGCTCACCACATCGCCGCGGGCATTGTGGGCATTATCGCCGGGCTGTTCCACTTAACGGTGCGGCCGCCGGAGCGCCTCTATAAGGCCCTGCGGATGGGGAACATCGAAACCGTCCTCTCCAGCAGTATCGCCGCCGTCTTCTTCGCCGCCTTTGTGGTGGCGGGCACCATGTGGTACGGCAACGCCACCACTCCCATCGAACTCTTTGGCCCCACCCGTTACCAATGGGATAAAGGCTACTTCCAGGAAGAAATCCAGCGCCGGGTGGATAGCAAACTGGCGGACGGCGCGTCGATGAAAGAAGCCTGGGCCTCGATTCCTGAAAAACTGGCCTTCTACGACTACGTCGGCAACAGCCCCGCCAAAGGCGGTCTCTTCCGCACCGGCGCTATGGATAGCGGCGACGGCGTCGCCACTAGCTGGCTGGGTCACCCCGTCTTCACCGATAAAGAGGGTCGGGTTCTCACCGTGCGACGGATGCCCAACTTCTTTGAAACCTTCCCGGTGATCATGACCGATAAGGACGGCGTGGTTCGGGCCGATATTCCCTTCCGGCGCTCGGAATCCAAATTCAGCGTCGAGCAAACCGGCGTCACCGTCAGTTTCTACGGCGGCGAACTGGACGGTCAGAAATTCTCCGATCCGGGTCTGGTGAAGCAATACGCCCGCAAAGCCCAATTAGGTGAACCCTTCGTCTTCGACACCGAAACCTTCAACTCCGACGGGGTGTTCCGCACCAGCCCCCGGGGTTGGTTCACCTTCGGCCACGCCGTTTTCGCCCTGCTCTTCTTCTTTGGTCACATCTGGCACGGCTCCCGCACCCTCTTCCGGGACGTCTTCGCCGGGGTCGATCCGGGTCTGGAAGAACAGGTGGAATTTGGGGTCTTCGCCAAGGTGGGCGACCTCTCCACCCGGAAAGAGGCCTAGAATCGTCTAGTTTTTCTCTTCTTTGAAATGGTTGATGAGTAGAGCTTCTACAAAGGCTCTACTTTTTTTTGCAGAAGCGCCGGCTAAAACTTAGGGATTTGAGAAAAAAGTCACCTTGCCCAGTAAGCCGAGCGCTCCCCCGACCAAAGCAAAGAGAATGCCAATGATCCAACCGGTCAGACCGCCGACCCGCGCCGCAACGACGACTCCTAGCAAAAAATTTAAGTTATCTTAACAAAACACTCATCTTTGACGCCGCTATGACCCTTTCCCTCTCCCCTCAAACCAGCGCCTCTCAATTTTGGCAATGGGAAGACTATCAAATCGCCTACACCGTTCAAGGCGCCGGGGAACCTATTTTACTGATCCACGGTTTCGGCGCTTGTTGGGGGCATTGGCGGAAAACTATTCCCGCCCTAACTGCGGCGGGCTATCGAGTCTACGCGTTGGATTTATTGGGCTTTGGGGAGTCGGATAAACCGGTATTAAACTATGACCTAACCCTGTGGCAAAGACAGATCGAGGACTTTTGGCAAACCCAGATCCAAGCGCCGGTCTGGGTGGCTGGCAATTCCATTGGCGGCCTGCTGGCGCTCATGGTTTTGGCGGACAATCCCCAATGGACTCGGGGCGGCGCTTTGCTCAACTGCGCCGGGGGTCTGAACCATCGCCCGGAGGAACTCCATTTTCCCCTCAACTGGATTATGGGCGCGTTTACCCAAGCCGTGTCTTCTCCCCGTTTCGGCCCCTGGATGTTCGAGCGGATTCGTCAGAAAGCCCGGATTCGCAGTACCCTCTACCAGATCTACGCCAATCGCCAAGCGGTGACGGAAGAGCTAGTGGATATGCTCTATCAACCCTCCTGCGATCCTAACGCTCAGAAGGTCTTCGCTTCCATCCTTTCGGCGCCGGCGGGGCCCAAACCGGAGGATCTACTGCCGCAAATCAAGACCCCCTTATTAGTGCTTTGGGGAGAAAAAGACCCCTGGACGCCCATCAGCGGCGCCAAAATTTATCAAAATCGAGCGGGCATTCAATTTGAGAGTTTTCCCCAGGCGGGCCACTGTCCCCAGGACGACGCGCCGGACTGGGTCAACCGGCGCCTTCTGGATTGGTTGGCGACGGTCGCCTAGCTGTTTTGGATGGGTCGGGTGAGGATCTGACGCCGATCCGGGCTAAATCCAGATTTTAAATAGAGAGACAGCGCCGTTTGATTCTCAAAATTGACCTCAAGACGGAGGGATCCAACGCCTTGGCTCTTGGCCCAGGCTTCAATGGCGGCTAGGGCCCGCTTGCCTTCTCCTCGACCCCGGGCAACCGGTTGCAGATACAGCTCGTCCAGTAGAACGTAGCGGCCGCTAAATTCGAGGCTGTACCCCAAAGTGGCCGCAGTGTAGCCCAGGACTTCCGAACCTTGACGACCAAGCAAAAGAACGCCGAAGGCCGGAGTCGCTAAAAGCTCAGAGACGACTCGATTAGCCCGAGCCTCGCAATAGGATAAATTTTCTTCCCGATAAAATTCTCGCATCAAGGCCAGCGCCGCGGGTTGCTCTCCCAAAACGGCCGGCGTCCAGACCAGCGCCGCAGGCGCAGTTAGAGCCATAGTCAGCTTAGGCCCCTAGACCCAGATAGGTCAGAAGTCGGGACAGGTCAAAATGCTGGGCCATTAAATTTTGAATACAATCCACCTTCACCGTTTCCTGCAAACGAACGGCGCCGAAGGCTCGATCCACGATTTCCACCGTCGTCAGGGTGTCTAGATCCACCGACAGAATGGGAATTTCCAAATCTTCCGCCCGGCTGATAATCAGGGGTTGGGGGGGCATATGGCCCGTGAGGATCAAGCAACTGGTGGAGGTTTCCAGCGCCGCCAACTGGAGATCGGTGCGGTCGCCGCCGGTGACCACCGCTTTATTTTCCCCCTGACGGAAATATTCCAGCGCCGAGTTGACATTCATAGCTCCGATGGTCAGCCCCTCCACCATTAAATCGAGACGGTCGCCCCGGCAGAGCACTTGGGCCTGCAATTGATAGGCCAATTCCCGGACGCTGACGCTCTGGAGGAGCCGGTCTTGAGGGAGGAGTCCGAGAACGGCGATCCCGGATTTCTCTAAAAAGGGTTTAACAAGGGTCTCCACTTCCTCCCGGCGCTCTGGGGGAATATCGTTAATCACTACCCCCGCCAGACAGTCCCCCAGTTCTTGGCGGGCTTTCAGAAGAGCATCCACCACCAGGGGGGAATGGTACCGAGCCACCAGTAAAATCGGTAGAGCCAAGGTTTTAGCGAGAGCGAGAAAAGAAAGTCCAAAGAGGCTCCCTTCCCACAGATTACCGGGGCCTTCCAGAAGCACGAGATCCGCGGTCAGGGTTTCGAGGGATTGCCTCAGCGCCTGAAGGTAATCCCGGTCGTCTTCTCCCCCGAGGCGCCGGCGAATACTGGGTTCGTCCAAGAGAAGCAAAGGCGAGCGGATCTGCTCCGAAGCCAGATTGAGGGTTTCGCCGATAAAGGCAATATCCGCCTCTTCGCTACCGCCGTTGAAACAGGTTCCCAGGGGTTTGCCGTAGGCCAGAGTCAACCCTTGAGCCTGAAGTTGACGACCCAGACCCAGAATCACGCCCGTTTTGCCGCTGTAGGGTTCAATGGAGCCGATCAGTAGGGAGGGATGGGGACGGTTCACGGGGCGGCGCTCCTTGGGGCGATTAGCGGTGGAAGGGGGAGAGAAAAAGCTCACCCGTATTGAGATCTTAAGGGACTGACATTTTCTGAGGTTTATCTCAGCCTAGGCGCTGATGAATCTCGACTCAAGAAACCGTTCAGATCCTTTTAGGCGCTGAGACTGGGCGTTTCGTCAAAGCGCAGGAGTTTTTTGTAAAAATTTTGCGGGAAATCCGCTTTTTTAGTTTCGGCGTGAATCCCCAAAAGGTCAATCAGGTAATCGATAAATTCGGAATTCAGGATGGTGATTTCATAACTTAAGTCCGCCTGCCCTTCAAATTGGATGCGGCAGCGGGTCAACTCCGACGGCAGTTTGGAGACGTACCAAGTGGCCACAAACTCAATTCCTTGACCGCCTTCAATGAGGCGCTCTCCCTCCACTTTTCCCTGTTGGTAGAGACTAAGGGCAATGGGCAAGAGCTTTTGTTTGTCCTTGCTGGGGTAATAGGGGCGATAGACCTCGACTTCAACTTTGCTGGCGGGTTCAAGTTGTTCGATGGCGATCATGGCGACACAGGGGAACGGTTGACAACGGCTAGCAAGAGGACGACCTTAAAGTATTTATCCCATTTTAGAGTCGGTTTGCAAAGTCCCCCCGCCTCAGGATTTTAGGGGAAGCGGCTCCTAGACCGCTTTTTTGCCAAAGGGTTGCCCCCACCATTGCCAACATTCTTTGTTAAACGGCGATCGCCACTTGAGGATCAACTGTCTTTCCCACTGGCGCAGGGCCCGTTTATCCGTCGGCGCTTGACGCCAAAAGGCGGAAACGACGGTCGCCGGCTGGTCGTAGCGCCGGTGGAGTTCGAGGTAGCGGAGAATATAGTCTTTACAATCGTGGGCGCCCTGCCAGCGTTGGCGAGCGCTGAGTCGAGTTTCGCCGACATAGAGCAGAAGGGAAGCCTCCCGATCGAGGACAAAGTAGAGACAGCCCCGCTCTTGACTTTCCAGCGCCGCCCAGGGCTGGGATTGACGCCAAAACAGCGCCGAGTGATAGGGAAGGTTAAAGGGATCGAGCTGGTCTGGGGTCGTCTCTAGGTCTGTGGCCGTTTCCCATAGCGCCGTTTGCCGGGGGGGAACCGCGGCGCGACACTGGCTCTGATAACCGGCGACGCGAGCTTTCCAGTCTTGCAATTCCCCCGGCGAGAGAACTAGAGTTGGCGGACGCTGAACCTGATAGGGGGATGATAGATCAAACAGTTTAAGCTGTTTCACCTAGCTCTGTTGCACTAAGACGATGGTAATGTTATCGGAGCCGCCCGCTTCCTTGGCTTCGGTGATTAAATTCAGAGCCTTTTCTTCGCAGGGCAGGTCGGACATCAACACTTCTTGAATAATGTCGTCGGAGACCTCTTCCGTCAGACCGTCGCTACACATCAGAAAAATATCTCCAGGCGCCGCTTCGAGGGGTTCCACGTCGATATAGTTCAGATCCTGACGCCCTAGACATTGGAACAGAACGTGGCGCCAGGGATGTATGCGGGCTTGCTCTGGCTCGATATCTCCCATTTTCAAGGCTCGGGAGACCCAGGTATGATCTTCGGTGATTTGCTCCAAGGTCCGATCCCGCAGGCGGTAGAGGCGGGAATCCCCCACATGGGCCCGCCAGGCGCCGTCTCCCCGAAAACTAATAATCACCGCCGTGGTGCCCATATCCCGGCGCTCTGGGTGCTCCGTCTGATCCTCCAAAATACCTTTGTTAGCGGCGATGAGCGCGTCCTGAAGCAATTGAGGGGAAGGCGTTTCAGAATCCCAATGGGCATCTAGGTGCGAGGCGATCAACTTGGCCGCAATGGCGCTGGCCTCCTGCCCCCCGGCGTGACCCCCCATACCGTCCGCCACAATAAAAAAACGGGCCTCGGGGTCGAGGTAAAAACTATCCTGATTGACCGAACGAACTAGCCCTGGATCGGTCTGGCCAGTGTACTGGCGGTTGAGGGGGGGGGAGTTTACGTCTAACACAGGGATTCGAGGCGAAGGGTGGGAATAGGGGTCTAGCTTAAAACATTTGGTCTTGGCGCTCAATCCGCTTCAGGAGCTTCCAGAGCGCGAAGAGGGGCCCTACTGCTATTAATAACACAATCCCCGCTAGGGCCCAATAATTATTTACAAAGAGGAGCGTGGCGGCCAGTAACAAGGCGCAACCCCAAAGGGTGTAAGTCGTGGCCATCTGGGTCAAGCTCAGGCGCCGGAGGAGGCGGTCCGATTCGCTGGAGCGCACCCGTAGCCGCACGTCGCCCCGGTCGAGTTTATCCAGGGTTTCCTCTAGGCGCCGGGGCAGAGTCAAGGCTCGGCCGCCCATCTGCGCGGCTTGCTTGCCCAGTTCGTCGATCAAGCTATTGCCAAAGGAGCCGTTCATAGAGTCGTTCATCAATTGGAGGGCAAAGGGTTGGGCCACGGTCATAAAGTTAAACTCCGGGTCTAGTCCTTTCCCCACCCCCTCTAGGGTCGAGAAGGCCCGCATCACGAAGGTAAAGGTGGCCGGAAACCGGAAGGGCTGGTCATAGGCGATTTCATAGAGATCGTCGCTAATTTTGCCGATGGACTGTTCCTCAAAGGGTTTGTCCATGAAATTATCCAGCAAAAATTGAATCGAGCGCCGGATGGGGCCGGGATCATCCACTTCCTTGAGGGCGCCGAGGGCCACCAGGGAGGTGACAATGCGGTCGGCGTTTTTCTCCGCTATCCCAAAGAGGGTATCCAGTAGTTTATCTTTAGTTTCCGGCGTAATTTCCCCCATCATGCCGAAGTCGTAGAAGATCAAGGCGCCGTCGGCGGGATTAACCGCCAAGTTGCCGGGGTGGGGGTCGGCGTGGAAAAAACCGTGGTTGAGGAGTTGGAAGAGATAGGCTCTGGCGCCCAGTTGGGCCAGGGTCGGGCGCTCTAAACCGGCGGCCTCTAGGGCTTCGTAATGACTGATCTTAATGCCGGGCAAATACTCCAGGGTCAAAATCCGCGGCGCCGTGTAACGCCAATAGACCCGGGGAACCTTAACCCAGTCTTCCTGCCGAAAATTGCGGCGGAAGGTGTCGGCGTTGCGACCTTCCCGGAGGTAGTCGGTCTCCTGCCAGAGAATCCGGCAACACTCGTCGTAAATCCCCAGCCAATCCCGGCCGTTGCGGCCCCATTTGGGATGGTTCTGGAAATACTGGGCGATTTTTTTGAGGATGGCGAGGTCGATGGTGAAGAGCTTTTGAAGTCCGGGGCGCTGAACCTTAACCACCACCTCTTCCCCCGTGTGGAGTTGGGCCCGGTGGACTTGCCCGAGACTGGCGGCCGCTAGGGGCAGGGGGTCAAAACTGCGAAACAGTTTATCCAGAGGCTTTCCCAACTCCTGCTCGACAATGCGTCGGGTCTGCTCGTAGCCGAAGGCCGGCACTTCGTCCTGAAGTTTGGAGAGTTCCGCCACGTACTCGCTGGGGAATAAATCGGCTCGGGTGGAGAAAAGTTGCCCCACTTTAATAAAGGTGGGCCCCAAATTAAGCAAATTTTCCCGAATCCAGCGGGCTTGCTTTTGGCGCCGAGCCAGAACTCTCTCTTCGCTAGAGCCGCCGGGGTAGCTCCAAGATTTGCCGTTGAGCCACAGTTGAAACAACAGGGTGAGGACAAAGCCCCAGATGTCCAGCCGGCGCCGGGGGATGGAATAGTTTTCCTGGCTCCAACGATATTTTTTTTCACTTTCTAGGGGAGGCGGAGTCCCTGGCGCCAACGCTAGGGGACGGTAGGCGGGGGGGGGATCAAGTCGGGGGGATAGGGCAGACACGCAAGTTGCACACAAAGAAAGGGGACACAGACGCCGGAGTTGAGACCTAGGCCGGATTAGATTCGCGGTAGGTTTTTAGCTCGGCTTTGAGACTAGCCATTTCCGCCCGGAGTTGGTCAAGGGTTTCCTGGAGATCGTCCATTTGCGCTGTCCCTGGGGTCGAACCAACCCCTTGGGCCCCTTGCTCCGCGTCCTGGGCGGCTCGGCGCTCCACTTCCGTTAACAACTGACGCAGAGTTTCCCGTTGCTCGGCCTCGAATTTGCCGAATTCGCTCAAGGCGTTCGTGAGACTGTCCTCAACTTTTTCCGTCAGGACTTCCGCCAGGGCGCGGCCCAAAAAAAAAGCGTGGAGGGCGGGATTTTGCATAATCCAGATACCGAAAATAGGTTTTGTAAAGAATTATAACGTTTCTATTCGGGTTTCTCCTCCCCGGCCAGGGAGGAAGGGGGGGCGACGGGCCAATCGCCTTGAGGAGGAAAGCTTTGCTCCGAGCGCAGGGGCCCCTGCTCGAAATCGGCGCTCGAGCGGAGGGCCAACCCCAGCCCCGCCCCCGCGGCCAGCGCCAGGGCGCCGCTGAGACCTAAAACTTCGAGCCAGTGAAGGCGCTGAGGAAAGAGTGACATAACCAAACAATTCCGAGATCTGTGCCTCAGCACTGTAAAGACGGCGCCGGCGGTCTGTCAAGGCGACTATGAGGTCATAAAAATAGTCATCTAATCTCCGCCGGCGGACGACGGGCCGCCTTTTACCCGGAAGCTAAAAGCTTTTTTTCGCCTCTGTCCAAGTCTCCATAAAAAAAATCCCCAAAAGTTGAGGATTTTCAAGCGGTCAATCAGGAGAGAGCGCAAGCGGGAGGTTTAGGAGCCTTTAGACCTTTAGCTATACCCAGAACGGAGCCTAGCGGGGGACAATTTCTAGCGGTCTCCTCGTTCC
>JAYKIZ010000189.1:0-2955 GCA_035285965.1 Cyanobacteriota bacterium
AATTTTGCACAATTTTATTGACAAAAGACTGGGAAAAATCAGCTTGAGAATCCAGGCGAGTTTTCTCCTCGTCTAGGTAATCGACAACCAATTGACAGAGTTTTTGCGTCAAAAAGGGCTGGCCCTGGGTCCACTCTACGATCTGTTTCAGGAGAGTCAGGTAATGGTCTGGGAATTTAGATTTGAGACCGGCGCCGAGGGGCATGGATTCCGCCAGGGAAAACCCCTTCAAAGGAATAGAAACGCCGATGTTAAAAGGCGTCCGTTTAATGTCTTGAATCAGACTAGAGGGGGTGGCGACGCCTAGGATAGTAAAAGTCAGGCGGTTGAAGGCGGAATTCATCGCTCGTTGGTTATAAAAAGAGCGAATCAGAGCAAAGAAATCATCTACTGGGAAATTTAAACTGAGAACGCTATCAATTTCATCGACAAAAATAACGAGGGTTTCCGTGGGAAAATAATTTAAAACCAGCTCTTCAATAAATCGACTCAACTGCTGGGTCGGCGCTAACTGTTCATGTTCCAGAAACCACTGTTTCAGGGGACAGCGCCGACTGAGATGAAAGCCCCGATGGAGGTCGTAAATCAACCCCCGATACCACTGCTGGGGCGTAATATTGTCGCTACCGATACTGGTCATATCAATGGAGGCGCAATAATAGCCTATGCCCTCCAAATAGGCGCGAGTTCTCACCAACAGGGAGGATTTTCCCATCTGTCGAGCCGCTAAAACAGAGCAAAACTCCCTCCGTTGCAGCGCCCGGAGCAAGAGGTTATCGGCTTCCCGGGTCACATAGTAGGGATTATTGGAGCGTAAACTACCCCCAATTTGATAGGACGACGGAGAAACAGTGAAAGTCATAAAGCAAAGGAAAGAGGGACTAAGCTCTCCTCTGTGCTTAGCGGTTTAACCTGATATCTGGTATCTGATAACTGATATCTGTTCAAGAGGCTTCCGCGTCCATGCCAATGACGTATTTACGCCATTCCCGGTTACTCTCGTTCCGGGTGTGCTTGCTAATTTCAAAGAGCAAACTACTGTAGGGGCGCCGGGGCGGGTGATGGAGGAGCATGTTCGCTTCTTTAGGGGTGCGGTTGCCTTTTTTCACATTACAGCGCACGCAAGCCGTCACCAAATTCTCCCAGGTGTCCAAGCCGCCGCGGGAGCGGGGAATAATATGGTCTAGGGTTAGTTGCTCGCCCTTGTAGTCGCAGTACTGACAAGTATGGCGGTCCCGTTCCAGGAGATTGCGGCGGGTCAGGGGAATTTCTTTGTAGGGAATTTTAACGTATTGGCGCAAACGGATAACCGTGGGCAGAGGGAAGCCTTCGTAAACGTAATGGCCATTATGTTCCAGTCGCTCCGCTTTGCCCTTGAGCAACAGGACAACCGCCCGGCGCCAACTGGTAATGTTGAGCGGTTCATAGGAGGCGTTGAGCACTAGAACCTTACCCATAACGTTTGAGGGTGAAAAGTTAAAAATTTAACCCCGATGTTAACACATCTTTTTCTGGGGGAACCTTGAGGGGCAAATCTAGTGCCGAGGGAACGAGGGAGCCGAAAATGGTATATTAATTGAGCCAAGCCGCCGACTGAGGGCTGAGCGTAGTCGAAGCCCGTACCCTGCGCGCCTAAATCCCGCTATATTTCCATGAGAGTCGCCCTCTTCACTGAAACCTTTTTGCCCAAAATCGACGGCATTGTCACTCGCCTCAAGCACACCGTCGAACACCTCCAGCGTCAGGGCCACCAAACCATAGTATTTTGTCCCGAAGGGGGGTTAAAAGAATATCAGGGCGCCCAGATCGAAGGCGTGAAGGGAATGCCCCTACCCCTCTATCCAGAATTGAAATTGGCTTTTCCGGGGCCCCAGATCAAAACGGCTCTGCAAAAATTTCAACCGGATCTAATCCATGTGGTCAACCCCGCCGTCCTCGGTTTGGGGGGCATTTATTATGCCAAAACCCTGAATATCCCTTTAGTCGCCTCTTACCATACCCATCTGCCCCAATATCTCCAGCACTACGGTCTCGGCGCTTTGGAGGGAGTTCTCTGGGAATTGTTAAAACTGGCCCACAATCAAGCCCGCCTCAATCTCTGCACCTCTTCCGCCATGGTCAAAGAACTCAGCGCCCGCGGCATTGAACGGGTGGATCTCTGGCAGAGGGGCGTGGACACGGAACTCTTTCAACCCCATTTGACCTCCGCCACGATGCGGGCCAAGCTCTCCCAGGGCAACCCCCAAGCGCCGCTTCTGCTCTACGTGGGGCGGGTTTCGGCGGAAAAACAAATTGACCAAATTAAACCCGTTCTGGAGGCTATCCCCCAGGCCCGGCTCGCTATCATCGGCGACGGCCCCCACCGGGAGACCCTAGAGCGCCACTTCGCTGGCACGGCCACTTACTTTGCGGGCTATATGCAGGGTTTGGAATTGGCCTCGGCCTTTGCCTCGGCGGACGCCTTTATTTTCCCCTCCCGCACGGAAACCCTCGGGTTAGTCTTGCTGGAAGCCATGGCCGCGGGTTGTCCCGTGGTGGCGGCGGCCTCCGGGGGCATTACCGATATTGTGGCGGACGGTGTCAACGGTTATCTCTTCGATCCCCATGACCCTCGCGGCGCCGTGACTGCAACCCAAAAACTCCTTGGCGCCGGGGAAGAACGGGAGAATTTACGCCGTCAGGCCCGTCAGGAGGCGGAACGGTGGGGCTGGGCCGCGGCGACGCAACAGTTGGTCGAGTATTATCGTCGGGCGCTCGGCGCCGGGGATCTCCCCCTAGCGGCTTAGAGGAGTTTACTCAGGGCCGATGCGCCCCCTAGGCTTCGGGGTACTTCGACTTGAGACGGCAAACGGCGCCGGGCTAAGACAACGCCTGTCTCGCCTCTTGACAGTCCCTTTGAATCTGTTCTTTCAGCGCCGTCAAGTCCTTGAATCGTCGTTCCTCCCGCAGAAAACG
>JAYKIZ010000190.1:0-3053 GCA_035285965.1 Cyanobacteriota bacterium
CGCCGCCAGGGGCCAGAGGAAACCGCCCAGCATTTTGCTAATGGCCAGGGGCACATTAATAATGATTTCCTGCATTTCCGCGTCTTTGGTTTTGCGGACGGCAATCAGGTAGGCTCGACCCACCCAGCCAATCCAACCGGCGATATAAAGGAAGAGAATGCTGGGGATGAGAAAATCGCCCATGTGGCTAAAGCGCCCGTCCACAATCAAGTGGGGGTAGCCTTCCGGGCCGCAGAGCGCCGCGGAGTACCGCTCGGCCCGAATTTGCCCGGAGTTGGGGTCGTTGGTGGTATTGAGGAAATTTTTAGCCTTGGCTTGGAAGGCGGGGGATTCGCTACAGGGGGTGAGGTGGGCGAAGTCCTCGGCGGAAGCCTGAGCGGCGAAGGGGAACCAGAGAGTCAGGGCTAGCAGGAATGCCAACAGGGATTTCATAAGAATTGTTTCCTTGGGTGACAAAAGACTAAGTTTTGGGCGCAAACCAGGGAGTGAAGTTGCGAGAGCGCAACCCGGCGCCCCTGACGCGGTAACCATTCAGTCCTGTTAAAAAATGTCTTTCGTAAAACCTTATAGCATGAAAGCCAACCCTTTCAGCCTGGGGGGCGTTTTGTTAAACAATTGTTACAAAGACTCCAGATCCGCGACTTCCTTGGGCACCGCGGCCGTCAGGACTTCGCTCCCCGTCTCCGTCACTAGGACGTCGTCTTCAATGCGGACGCCGATGCCCCGCCATTGGGGCGGAACTTCCGGTTGCCCCTCCGTGGGTTTAATGTCTGGGGAGATGTAAATGCCGGGTTCCACCGTGAGCACATTCCCCGGCGCCAAGGTCTGCCAGGTTTCCCCATCGACTTTATAAGCGCCGGCGTCGTGGACGTCCAGACCCAACCAATGGCCGGTGCGGTGCATGTAGAAGGGCTTGTATTTCTCCTCTTTGATGATTTCCTCCGGGTCCCCCGCCAGCAGTCCCAGGTCTAGCAGACCCTCCACAATCACCCGGACGGCCCGGTCGTGGAATTGGTTGTAGGGGTTGCCGGGTTTAACTTCAGCGATGGCCTGTTTTTGAGCTTCCAGCGCCAGTTCGTAGATAATTTTTTGCTCCGGGGTAAAGCGCCCCCCCACGGGAAAGGCGCGGGTAATATCGCCGTTGTAGTAGTCGTAGGCGCAACCGGCGTCGATCAGGAGTAAGTCCCCAGCTTGTAGTTGAGTATTATTGTTGACGTAATGCAAAACGCAGGCGTTACTCCCCGCGGCCACAATAGACGGGTAGGCGGGGCCCATGCCCCCCTGGAGCCGGAAAGTATGCTCGATTTCCGCCTGGATCTGATACTCGTAGAGACCCGGCCGGGCGAAACTCCGGGCCCGGTTGTGGGCTTCGGCGCTAATCCGGCATGCCTCCCGCACCAGGGACAATTCGGCGGCGCTTTTCACTTGGCGCAGGGGATGGAGCAGATGGTGGGGGTTTTCCAGCGCCCTGGGGCCGGTTCCCTGGCGGGGATAGGCGGCCATCAGTTTTTGCCAGTGGCGGATCACGGTGTCGTTAAAATGGTGATCCCGGCCGAGATGATAGTAAATGCGGTCAGACTTGTCTAAATACTGGGGCAGTTTTTCCTCCAGTTCCGTAATGGAGTAGGCGATATCGGCGCCGAAATGCTCCGTCACGCCCTCCACCCCGTAGCGAAAACCGGTCCAGGTTTCCTTTTCCAGATCCTTGGGTTGGACGAAGAGGATAAAGCGGTGCTCCTCATGCCACGGCGCTAAGACCGCCACGGCCTCCGGCTCGTTAAAGCCGGTGAGGTAATAAAAATCACTATCCTGACGGAAAACGTATTCCACGTCGTTGTGCATCACCGCCGTGGGCGCGCTTTGAAAAATGGCGGAGCCTTGACCCAAACGGGCCATTAAGGTTTCTCGGCGCTGGCGGTACTCGGCGGGGGCAATGGGGGCTGGGGACATGAAGGCAGACTGGGGTTAAGAGAGTGGCAAGGGGCTTAGACGCGCCGTTCTGGGAAAACAGCTTTCCCCATACCGTAATATTGTGGATCAAGACCTGTTAAGCCGGACTCCTCCGGCGCCGAACGCCATGACCCTTGTTGTTTACAATACCCTGACCCGCCAATCGGAAGTTTTTCAACCCCTGCAACCGGGGCGCGTGAAGATGTATTGCTGTGGCATTACGGCCTACGACTATTGCCATCTGGGCCACGCCCGGGCCTGTATCACTTGGGATCTGGTGCGGCGCTATCTGCGTTGGTTGGGCTATCAGGTCACCTACGTCCAGAATTTCACCGATATTGACGACAAGATTCTCAACCGGGCCCGAACGGAAGGCTCCTCCATGGAGGCGGTGGCGGAGCGGTTTATCGCCGCCTATTTTGAGGACATGGCGGCGCTGAAAGTGGAAAAAGCGGATTTTTATCCCCGGGCCACCCATAGCCTGGACGGTATCCAGCGCCTGATCGCCCAGTTGGAAGCCGGGGGCTACGCCTACGCTTCTGAAGGCGATGTTTACTACGACGTCCATCAATTTCCCGATTACGGTAAACTCTCTGGGCGTCGGTTAGAAGACCTCCAAGCCGGCGCTAGCGGTCGGGTGGAGCAGAGCGACCCGGAGCAAGCGAAAAAACAAGACCCCTTTGATTTTGCCCTCTGGAAAAGCGCCAAAGCCGGAGAGCCGTCCTGGGCGTCTCCCTGGGGTCCGGGGCGCCCCGGTTGGCATATTGAATGTTCCGCCATGGTCAAGGAGTATTTAGGCGAAACTATAGATCTACACGTCGGCGGTAGCGACCTGATTTTTCCCCACCATGAAAACGAAATCGCCCAGTCCGAGGCCGCCACAGGGCGTCCCCTGGCCCGCTACTGGCTCCACAACGGCATGGTCAAGGTGGGAGGGGAAAAAATGTCGAAGTCTTTGGGCAATTTCACCACCATCCGGGACTTACTGGCCGCGGTCGATGCCATGGCCGTCCGCCTCCTGGTTCTGCAAGGGCATTACCGCAAACCCCTGGACTTCGCCCCGGAGGCGCTCCAATCCGCGACCAACGGCTGGCAGACCCTAG
>JAYKIZ010000191.1:0-2860 GCA_035285965.1 Cyanobacteriota bacterium
TAAATCGTCCTTTTTGCCGGTGTCTAACCACCAGCCCGCTAGTTGTTGGGCTTCCACGGCCTTTTGGGCGTCGATCAGCGCCTGGATAGCGTCGGTAATTTCTAACTCCCCCCTGGGGGACGGTTGAATCTGAGCGATGGCTTGGTGAATCTCGGGGGAGAAAAAGTATAAACCCACCAGCGCCAAATTAGAGGGGGGAACCTGGGGTTTTTCCACCAGCGCCAAAACCCGCCCCTGAGGATCCACCTCCGCTACGCCAAAGGCGCTGGGGTTAGAGACGGGCCGTAGGAGAATGAGCGCGTCCAGCGCCTGGGCTTGGAAATGGCTTAAAAAGCCGCCCAGGGGGTCTTGAATCAGGTTATCCCCTAGGTACATGACAAAGGGAGACTCCGCCAAAAAGGGCTGGGCTACCTTGACCGCGTGGGCTAAACCCAAAGGTTGGTCTTGGGGAATATAGGTAATATGAGCGCCGAAGCGGGAGCCGTCGCCGGTTTTCTCCTGAATTTCCGGCCCCGTTTCCGGGCTGATAATAATGCCGATATCCGTAATGCCCGCCTCGACGATGGCTTCAATTCCGTACCAAAGAATCGGCTTATTGGCCACCGGCACCAACTGCTTTGCGCCGGTATAAGTGAGGGGGCGCAGACGGGTGCCTTTGCCGCCGGAGAGAATCAGGGCTTTCATCGAAAATCCAGAGAGGAAGAATCTGCCCAAACCCTAGCGGATCGGCGGCGCTTTGCCAAGGGCTTGTCCGGCGCTTCAGCGATTCTCATTAGGCAAATTTAGCTAGTATTGAGTGGGATCTGTCCAAGCCCTCAATCATCAAGCCCTTGGAACCGTGTATGGAACAATACTGATAGGATCTTGAGGGTGGCGACTCGACCCTATTGCGACCGGGTACTCGCTTCTGTGAAAACTGTTATCAGCGATTGCTAACCACTGGCCAAACTTATGACTCAAAGTTACTTCTCGACCCTCAATCTACCATCGACCCTAAAACTCACGATCAGTCATGAGCAGTTTGTTCAGTTGGCCTGGGTCAATCAAAACTTGCAATTAGAAAGAACAGCAACAGGAGAATTAATTGTCATGCCGCCGACGGGAAGCGAAACCGGCAACAAAAATGCGGATATTTTAGGACAAATATGGTTATGGAACCGACAGACTAAACTGGGTCAAATCTTTGATTCTTCGAGTGGCTTTCATTTACCCAATGGAGCCGATCGGTCTCCCGATGTTTCTTGGATCAGTCAAGATCGTTGGGATACTCTGGCGCCAGAAGCAAAGTCTGGGTTTGCGCCTCTGTGTCCTGATTTTGTCCTAGAACTGCGGTCTAAACATGACCCCCTAGAGTTATTACAGCAAAAAATGCAAGAATATCAAGAAAATGGCGCAAAATTGGGCTGGCTCATTGATCGGCGTCGTCAAAAAGTGGAAATTTACAGACCCAAGAAAACCGTTGAAGTCCAGGACGCTCCTAATAGTTTATCGGGTGAAGATATTTTACCTGGGTTTACTTTAGATTTAACCGAAATATGGAACTGAATCAATAGATCACTTATAATCTGGAGGGGTAGGATGCCCATCCCACAGGAAAAATCAGTGGTACAGCTATCTTGCCTGTACAAATCTGAGATGCTCTTAAGGCGATTCTTGGGTATTTAATCATAAACAGATTGACGTGAACCCACCTTAATAACTAAAACAAGCATTTGAGTATCCAGAATTTCACAGATAATACGATAACTTCCCACTCGATAACGCCAAAGCCCCTGCTTATTTCCCTTTAAACTGCGGCCTAATAAACGGGGATTGGATTGAACAGAAACTTGAGTTTTTAGGTATTGAATTATTCTTTTTTGCACCACTCCATCTAACTTCTTTAACTCCTTTAAAGCTCTTGGATCAAACTCTATTCGCCAGTCCAAGTTCCTGCTCCACTTCAGCTAATGTTAAATAATGTTCAGGACGATTAGACAAACGATCATTGGCATCCTGAATATCTTCAAAGTCCTCTAAATAATTGAGAATTGCCTCTTCTATTAATTCATTTTCTTGACACCCTATTTGTTGACAGATAGCCAGCAATCGTTCTTCAATACTTTCCGTTAAATTAATCCCTTTGATCATCAACTTAGTCCTTTCTTCCGAACAAGCGGCAATTATTCTTCCCATTTTACCAGAAAAATAGCGATTCCCTAGCCCATTCAAGTCCGAAGCGCGCCAAATTCTGACGGAAGAAGACCTTGGAGAGCGATTTCTGGTAGGATACCCAAACAGCGCCCCTTTTCCTCCCGGCTATGACCCAGCAGTATCGCGTCACTCTTCTTCCTGGCGACGGCATCGGCCCCGAAATTATGGCCGTGGCGGTATCCCTCCTCAAAGCCGTCGCGCCCCAGTTTGATCTAGAGTTTCAGTTCCAATCGGCGCCCATCGGCGGCGCCGCCATCGAAGCCACGGGGGAACCGTTGCCCCCGGAAACCTTGGCGTTGGCGAAGGAGAGCGACGCCGTTTTGTTGGCGGCCATTGGCGGCTACCAGTGGGATAGTTTGCCCCGAGCCCAGCGCCCGGAAACGGGTTTATTAGCCATTCGGGAGGGATTAGGACTTTTTGCTAATCTGCGTCCCGCCACCATTTTCCCGGAATTGATCGACGCCTCTAGCCTCAAACGGGAGGTGGTGGAAGGGGTGGATATTATGGTGGTGCGGGAACTCACCGGCGGTATTTATTTTGGCCAACCCAAGGGGATCTTCACCCTAGAAACCGGAGAAAAGCGGGGCGTTAATACCATGGCCTACCGGGAAGGGGAAATTGACCGCATCGCTAAGGTGGCCTTTGAAATTGCCCGCAAGCGCCGGGG
>JAYKIZ010000192.1:0-4994 GCA_035285965.1 Cyanobacteriota bacterium
ATCTAGAGTTAGATAACCTCGAAGGCATGACCCTCGGCCCCCGCTTCCCCGACGGCGCCGAAAGTCTCTGGCTCATCAGCGATAATAATTTCCGCCAAGACCAGGTCATTCAAATTCTAGTGTTTCGTCTTCGAGCTTAACCATAGACCTGTCAGTGTTTGGAACCTCGTCTTGTCTGGCTCCCTCTAGGTTGCAAGTCCCTCGTCATGGTAAGGTTGACGATAAGACGACGGCTAGTGTCCGTATTTATACCTGCGTGTCAATTTAAAAATTTTCCGTAGAAAGAATAAGTATTTTAAGTAATTTTTAAATCAGTGTTTATCTCTATTGTGAGTTTTAAATCTTGGTTTTAAGATAAGCTTTTCTTCAAGGCAAGAGCCAATTCTTTCTCATGACTATCGACCAAGTGATTGAATGCCTAAATAACCGTCAGGGCAAATCCCTTTCTTGGCTTCAGGAAAAAATATTACGGCGAGCTTGGGACGAACTCACCTACAATGAAATTGCCAAGGAGACGCATTATCAGGAAACCTACATTAAAAATATTGCCTCTCAACTCTGGCAGGAACTTTCCGTTGTTTGCGGAGAGCCGATCGCCAAAGGAAATTTCAAAAGCCGCTTTGAGCCGATTACTCAACTGAGTATCCCCCTTAGCGTCCAAAACTTTCCCGGATTTCCCCTAGCAGCCGCTCATCAGCGACAATAATTTCCGCCAAGACCATTATCCAAATTTTGTTTCGTCTCCGGGCTTAAGGGCTGTTGGACAAGTCCCTCGTTATCTGCGTGAATCCCCGGCGCCGAGCTTGTCCGCCCCAGAGAAGGGGGGCGCCCCGCTCCTGCGGAAGCGCTAGCCCGGACCTGGCCGCGCCTTAGACGAAGAAGACGCTCTCTGGAATATCGCCGAAAGCGGGTAAGGACTGTGTCAAACTGAGCCCTATGTCAAGTCCCAAAAGTCACCATAATTGCAATAAAAGTCACATCTCTTCCCCTTATAAAGGTGACCTAAGTCACACTCATCTTTTGGACAAGTTAAAAAATAGCCCGCTTACCTACACTGAATCTGAGCAGTCTCCCTTACAACCGCGGTTCTTTTCAGTCCCGGCTTAAACCATGACCATCGACCAAATCATTCAACTCCTTAACGACCGTCAGGTGAAACCGCTGTCTTGCCTACAGGAAGAAATCTTAAGGGGAGCCTGGGATGGACGCACCTACGGAGAGATTGCCAAGGAAACGCATTATCAAGACGCTTACATTAAAAATATTGCTTCTCAGCTTTGGCACGAACTTTCTATCGTTTGGGGAGAGCCGATTGCCAAGGGGAATTTCAGGAGCCGCTTAGAAAAAAGGGGACAACCCGGCGTCGCCCTCAGTTCCCAACACTTTCCCGGTGCTCCCCTACCGGCGAATTCTCCGTTTTATATCGAGCGCCCGCCCCTAGAGTCGTCAATCCTCGACCAACTCCAATTGCCGGGGAGCGTCACCACCCTCCACGGCCCCCGCAAAATGGGCAAAAGTTCTTTGTTGCTTCAGGTTCTCGACCGGCTTCCTCTGCGCTTGCCCGAAGCCCGAATCGTCTCCGTCGATCTCAAAAGCGCCGACGACGACCTGCTCCAACGCCTTGGCCCGTTTCTCAAGTGGCTCTGCCGCAACGTCAGTCGCCAGTTAAATTTAGAGGACGAGGTCGAAGCGGTTTGGGACGAGGGGTTGGGGAGTAAAGTGAACTGCACCTTATATTTTGAGGAGTACATTCTGGGGGAGCTAAAAGCCCCTCTGATCCTGGTGATTAATGAACTAAATCGCCTCTACTCGGCGCCGATTCTTCAGGATGTCGCCTCCCTTCTCCGCTTTTGGCACGAACAGTCTAAACAACTTCCCCTTTGGGAAGATTTGCGTTTGGTGATTGTGACGGCGACGAAGGACAATCTCCCCCTCGATCCCAACGCCTCTCCCTTTAATATTGGTCTGATGTTGCAGATTCAGCCCTTTAATCTGGCTCAGACGCAGGATCTAGGGCGCCGCTACGACTCCTTGAGCGAAGGAGGGCTGGGCGTCGGCGCGACTCAGAGTAAGATTCTCCTCTATTTGTTCGGCGGGCATCCCTATTTTACGACCCTCGCGCTAGACGCCCTCTGCCGCGGGGTTCTGCTCTGGGAAGATTTTTCGGAAGTCGGCGCCGTCTGTCTAGACTATTTCCAGTCCTATTTCCAGAGTTATTTTCGGCCCATTCGCAACTGTCCCGAGGCCATGGATTTAATTCGGTGGGTGATCGATCGCCCCGGCGGCAACCATTGGGAGCATCCCCTCGCCCTGGAATTGATCAATAGCGGTTTATTGGTTCGATACCAAGAGCGTCTAGCCTTCAGCGGCGATCTGTACCAAAAATATTTCCAGACCCTGCCCGTCCTCTGCGCCTCGGGCCGCTAGGCCAAAGTCCTAGCCCGTGGTATAACAACCGGGAGAGTCTTCCGCCCGCCCGGCGCTAATCTATGGACGTCATCGCCACCGCTATCCCCGATCTGCGCATCCTTGAGCCGAAAGTCTACGGAGACGAGCGGGGCTTTTTCCTCGAAAGTTTTAACGCCCGAGTCTTTGCCGAAAAGGTTAACAGCAAGGCGACCTTTGTTCAGGACAATCATTCCCGCTCTCGTCAGGGCGTCTTGCGGGGTCTCCATTACCAAATCCAAAATCCCCAGGGGAAATTAGTCCGAGTCACCGCCGGAGAAGTGTTAGACGTGGCGGTGGATCTGCGGCGCTCTTCCCCCACCTTTGGCCAATGGGTCAGTTGCTGGCTCAGCGCCGAGAATAAACGGCAGTTTTGGATTCCGCCGGGCTTTGCCCACGGCTTTTTAGTGTTTTCTCCCGTGGCGGAATTTCTCTACAAAACCACGGATTTCTACGCCCCCCAACACGAAAGAACCCTCCTTTGGAACGACCCGGAGTTAGCCATTGATTGGCAACTGTCCCGCTTGCCCCTAGCGCCGATCCTCTCAGCCAAGGATCAAGACGGCGCTCCGTTGAGCCGGGCGGAGCTTTTTCCCTAACCGCCATGCTGGGTTTTCTCAATCTCCATAAACCCCAGGGCTGGACTTCCCACGACTGCGTGGCCAAAATTCGGCGCTTGGCCCAGACTCGCCGGGTGGGCCACGGCGGCACCCTCGATCCCTTGGCGACGGGGGTTTTACCCCTGGCGCTAGGCGCCGCCACTCGCCTCCTCCCCTATTTACCCAAACGAAAACAATATCGAGGAACCCTTCGTTTTGGGGTCGTCACTTCCACCGACGACCTGGGAGGCGAGGTTCTCCGGGAAACTGAGAGCGGACATTTAACCCTAGACGCCCTTTGGCGCTACCAAGGGGATTTTTTAGGAGCCATTCAACAAATTCCCCCTCAGTTCAGCGCCGTTCATCAAGACGGTCGCCGGCTCTACGATCTCGCTCGGGCGGGGATTACAGTGGACGTTCCCGCTAGGGAAGTGGACGTGTTTGCCATTGAGCTAATTGAGTGGCGTCCCGGCGCTCCGGCGGAATTAGAGGTTGACATTACCTGCGGCGAAGGGACTTATATCCGTTCTATTGCTCGGGATTGGGGAGAAAAAATGGGAACCGGCGCAACCCTAGCGCGACTAGAGCGCCGTCTTTCGGGGGGGATGAGCCTAGACCAGAGCGTCCCCCTAGCCGTTTTACTGGAAAACCCGGAAGCATTGCCGAAGCGGCTCATTCCGCCCCAGGTCGCCCTGGCCCATTTACCCCTGTTAACCCTAGAGGAACCGGAAATTCGGCGCTGGCGCCAGGGACAACGATTGCCCTGTTCTTTAGAAACCGGGCCGGCGCTCATTCAAAGCGCCGAGGGGGAATTTTTAGGGGTAGGAGAAGCGAGAAACCAAGAGGACGGCGCTGTTCTCCACCCCAAGGTGGTTTTGGGGACGGACCCTTAACCGGCGCCGACCAGAACCTTAGACTCTAGGCGCTCCCGCAGTTTGCCCAAAATGGCGTCCACATTTTTCTTGGCGTCTCCAAAGAGCATTTGGGTGTTCTCTTTAAAGAACAGGGGATTTTCCACCCCGGCGTAACCGGAGGCCAGACTCCGTTTCATCACCACCACCGTCTGGGATTTCCAGACTTCCAACACCGGCATCCCGGCGATGGGACTGTTGGGATCTTCGAGGGCGCTGGGGTTAACGGTATCGTTAGCGCCGATGACGAGAACGACGTCCGTCTCGGGAAAGTCTTCGTTAATTTCCTCCATCTCCAGCACAATGTCATAGGGCACATTAGCCTCCGCTAACAGGACGTTCATGTGACCCGGTAGGCGTCCCGCCACGGGGTGAATGCCAAAGCGGACGGTAACGCCCTGAGCTTGAAGGAGTTTGGTGATTTCCGCCACGGGGTGCTGGGCCTGGGCCACGGCCATACCGTAGCCGGGGGTAATAATGACGCTCCGAGCGCCGAGGAGCAGATCCGCGGTTTCTTCCACCGTGGTGGGGGTCGCGGTTCCCTGGGGTTCGGCGCTGTCCACTTTAGCCTGGGGTTTGCCGGCGCCTTCCCCAAAACCGCCGAGGATGACGCTGATAAAGGAGCGGTTCATGGCTTTACACATGATGTAGCTCAAAATGGCGCCGCTACTGCCCACAAGGGCGCCGGTGATAATCAAGAGGTCGTTGGAGAGCATAAAGCCCGCCGCCGCCGCGGCCCAACCGGAATAGCTGTTGAGCATGGAGATCACCACGGGCATATCGGCGCCGCCAATGGCCGCCACCAGGTGCAGACCCAATACCCCCGCCAGCGCCGTCATGATCAGCAGAGGGGTTAAACCGGCGGGAAAGCCGAGGGCCATAAACTGGGCGCCGAAGATGACTGTAGCGACCAGGATGGAAATATTCAAAACATGGCGAGCCGGTAACAACAGGGGCTTACTGCTAATCAAAGCCCGCAACTTGCCAAAGGCGATGAGGGAGCCGGTAAAGGTGACGGCGCCGATAAAGACCCCGATAT
>JAYKIZ010000193.1:0-5117 GCA_035285965.1 Cyanobacteriota bacterium
ATGCTGACGAGGTGAGCCACCGGCGTTTGGAAAAAAGGGGTCAGGTAAAAGGGCAGCCAGTCGTAGGCGAAGTTGAGAATGACGTCAAATTCCCCCTGTAACACCCTAGCCCGTTCCCAGAGGTTGACCAAAACGCTATCGGCATCAAAAGAAATGGGTTCTTGTCTTCCGGCGCTCTGCATGGGGATCTGAAGCGCTCCCGCCACCGTTTCCAGATCAAAGCCCTCCAGTTGAGACCCCTGCGGCGCGAGCGCTCGAAGCCGATGCCCCCGTTCCCGGAGCGCCAGGGCCAAATTCCGTAGGGTCAGTTCCACGCCGCCCCCTAAGCCAGAACCGAGGGGGCCGACAGGGGTGGAGACGAACAGGAGGGAGCGGGGGGATAACATCGGCGCTGGGTTGAGGATTTTTTTTACTATACGTTAGCGCCGCTTCCCTGGCGGACGGAACAAAGCGGTTCGGTATAATAAGCAGAGTTTTTCCCTTTCCCTACCTATGACCTCCGCCGCTCCCCACCGTAAAGCCAAAGCGCTGAAGCCGGAAAGTCCCCGTCCCGCCAAGGCGCTCTGTAGCGAGTGCGGCCTCTGCGACACCTACTATGTCCATTACGTCAAATCCGCCTGCGCTTTTCTCAATCAGCAAATCGCCGAGTTAGAGCAAGAGAGCCACGGTCGGAGTCGGGATTTGGAGAACGAGGACGACCTCTACTTTGGCGTCCATCAAACCATGACGGCGGCCCGGAAAAAAGACCCTATCCCCGGCGCTCAGTGGACGGGCATTGTCAGTAGTTTGGCCTGCGAGATGTTGGAGCGGGGGCTGGTGGAGGGAGTGGTCTGCGTTCAAAATACCCCAGAAGACCGCTTTCAGCCCCAGGTGGTGGTGGCCCGCACGCGGGAGGAGATTCTGGCGGCCCGGGTCAATAAGCCCACTCTTTCCCCCAATCTCTCGGTCTTGGAAGAGGTGGAAAAATCCGGCCTCCGGCGCTTGTTGGTCATCGGCGTCGGTTGCCAAATTCAGGCTCTGCGGGCGGTAGAGCGCCGGCTAGGGTTAGAAAAACTCTACGTGCTGGGAACCCCCTGCGTGGATAACGTGTCTCGGGCGGGTTTGCAGAAGTTTTTGGAAACCACCAGCCGTTCCCCGGAGACGGTGGTGCATTATGAATTTATGCAGGATTTCCGGGTGCACTTTAAACATGAAGACGGCTCGGAGGAATTGGTGCCCTTCTTTGGGCTAAAAACCAATCAACTGAAAGACGTGTTTGCGCCCTCCTGTATGAGTTGCTTCGATTACGTCAACTCCCTCGCGGATTTGGTGGTGGGCTACATGGGCGCGCCCTTTGGTTGGCAATGGCTTGTGACCCGCAACGACCGGGGCCGGGAAATGTTGGCCTTGATTCAAGACCAACTGGAGGTTCAACCCGTCGGCTCCCAGGGCGACCGTAAACAGGCGGTGCAACAGAGTATTCCCGCCTACGACCGGGGCGTGACCTTGCCGATGTGGGCGGCCCGACTAATGGGGCTGGTGATTGAGAAAATCGGCCCCAAGGGTTTAGAGTATGCTCGCTTTAGTATCGACTCCCACTTTACCCGCAACTACCTTTATACCCGGCGCCATTACCCGGAAAAATTAGAGGCGCATGTGCCGGAGTTTGCGAAAAAAATCGTCAGTCAGTATCAGTTGCCGCCCTCTTAAATCTCTCAGTTCGGACTCCTAGGGTTTTCATCGGCGCATTCTAACCGGCGCCGATGAAAATCTTATTCACAGAGGGCGCGTCTTATGATTTGTCGGTTAAATCCCTAACGATCCCGCCAAAAAGCGAGACTACTGTAAAGGTGAAAAGCCTGATCCCACTCCGTTTCCTCCCGGCGTAAAAAATGAAGACAGGGATCGATGAGTTTGAGCAATTCGGGAAAATCTAAAGCGGTTTCCGCAAAGGGCTGGAACTCCGACCAGAGGGGAGTGTCTAAACAATGGTCTCGGAAAATCTGGAGGAGGCGTCCCCATTGTTCGTAGCTGGTGCCCTCCTGTTCCCGGCGGCGCTCAGCGGCGAGGAGAGAAACGCCCCAATCGTATTCGTAGGTCTGGTCGCAAAAGCGGAGGATTTGTCGGCGCTTTTTTAAATGGAGGTCGCAGACCTTCGCGTAGTCGAGGATTTGGGTTTTGCGCTCGATTTTGCCTTTGCGGTCGAGATGGACGCATTCTTCAAAAATGGGCAGTAGCCCCTCCACCCGTTGACTCACCTCCGACCAGTCGAAGGAAAGGGTGTCCCGCTCCTGGGCGTTGAGACGATAGCTGACTTGCCCCAAGGGAGTCAGGGTTTCTAGATGTAAAACCGGAATCACGGCTAGGGCCTGAATTTGTTCGAGGGACACGCAAAAGCTGGGCACGCCCTGATCCTGACATTGACTTTGGTAATGGTTCAGTTCGCCGATAGGGCCGGCGCGGTACAGGCGCCAACTGCGGCTCGGGAGGCGTAAGCGGGCGCTGTAGGGATCGAGGTTAAAAATAGGGGCCAGCTTCAGCGCCGTCGCTTGTTTCTCTTCCGGCGCTACCCGGTCGAGGACAAAGAGTCCCAAACCGTCGCCTCCCGGTTGTTGTTTAGCTTCCGCCAGCGCCGTTTGTCGTTCTTGGGCTTGTCGCTGTTCCGCCTCCGCTTTCTGGGCCGCCGCCGCTTGCTCCCGCCGCTGGCGTTCCCCTTGACGGCGCTCTAGCGCCTGACGGATCTGGGCGACCAGTTTAGGGTTACCGGCGCGGGTCAACTGTTGCCGATAAAGCGCCTCCGCTGTTTCCGGGTCGCCGAGACCTTCTAGCAGTTGGGCTTGGTAAAATTCCGCCCAGGGATTGTTTAATTTCTCCGGCGGCAGATTTTGTAGGAGTTGAGCGGCTTTTTCATACTCCTGATCCTTAAGGGCTTGGGCAATGTCTGAGAGCATGGCGGTTAGGGGTCCAGCAGGGCGCAAACTTGGGCGAGGGCGACGACGGGCGCGGTGGCGGCCCGCAGGATACGGGGCCCTAAAGAAACCGTTTCCCAACCTCGCTCTAGGGCGTTCCGGATTTCCGCTTCTGTCCACCCCCCTTCCGGGCCAATGGCGAGGGTTAACGCCTGGGGCGGGGCTTCGATTAAGCGCCGACGGAGGGCCCCAGTTAAAGTGGGGCCGGGACAACGGGCGACGCAGAGATACTGGGCGCTATTTTCCCGAGGATGGAGGATAAATTCGCTCCAGGACTGGGGCGGCAATAATTGGGGAACCCATTGGCGCTCGCACTGCTCCGCCGCTTCCGCTAGGATACGGCGCCAACGGTCTAATTTTTGGTCGCTCGGCTTGAGAAGCGCCCGTTGGCTGAGGATCGGATAAATATCCCGGACGCCCAATTCCGCGCAGGGGCGTAGTATCTCTTCCAGGGCGTTGCCCTTGGGCAGGGCGACGGCTAGATCCGCCCCGAGGCGGAGTTCCCGGTTTTCGGACAGGGCTTCTTCTAGGGCTAAGGCGTCGGTTTCGAGGCGGGCCCGCCAACTGCGGCCCCGGCCGTCTAGGGCCACTAGGCTGGCTCCCGGACTCAGCCGCAGAACTCGAAAGAGGTAATGGCTCTGCTCCGGGGTCAACGTATGGCGCTGGCTTTCTGGAGAAGGCGGGTCAATGACCAGGCGATAGACCATAGCCGCGGGGAACATTTTGTTCCATTATCGAGGGAAATGACTGGCTTCGTCGAGGGGACAGCGCTAAAACTTTATGATAGAGATGCTCTTTTAACCATGATTTACCCAGAATGGACGGGAATTTAAGGGGTCTGAACATTTTTTTAATCGGTATGATGGGGAGCGGCAAAAGCTCTGTGGGCCAAGTCCTAGCTGGGCGCTTAGGCTATCGCTTTTTCGACGCCGACATTGTCCTGGAACGAGTCGCCCAAACGTCGATTAACGATTTTTTTGCCCGGGAAGGAGAAAGCGCCTTCCGGGACTTGGAAAGTCGGGTTCTGGGAGAGCTGGCGGCCCAGACCCGTAGCGTCATCGCCACCGGCGGCGGCGCCGTCCTCCGGCGCCAAAATTGGAGTTATCTCCGTCATGGTCTAGTTGTCTGGCTCTCGGCGCCGGTAGCGGTTCTAGCGGAGCGCCTACGGGGAGACGAAACCCGTCCCCTGTTGAAAACAGAGGATTTAGAGGGCAAACTCAAGACTCTCCTGGGGGAGCGGGAAGCTTTATACCAGGAAGCGGATTTAATGATCGAGATAACTTCGGCGCTCTCGACTGAGGAGGTGGCGGCTCAGATTCTCGCCGCTCTGCCTCGGGTGTTGAGATCTTAAAGGCTAAAGTCATGGTTTCGTTATCTGTTAATATCGGCGACTTTATCTTGAAGTTTTGCAAGAACGCAAGGAAGCCATTCCAGACCCAACTACTAAAGTTGGATTAGTCGGAGTCGCCCCATGAGTGTTCTTGCCCGCCGCTAGGGTTTCGGCGCCGAAAACCTCGACGACCTCTGAAAAGGGGACTCAAAAAATTGCCGTTGAAATCAAAAGCTTCGTCAGTCCGTCTGAGATTCGCGACCTGGAGGTAGCCCTGGGTCAATATATCTTATATCAAAACGTTTTAAATCGAATTGACTCCGAACGTATTCTCTACCTAGCTATTCGAGACGCCAGTTTCTTAAAGATATTCGATCAAGAAGTTGGACAGATTCTCTTGGAAAACCAAGTTTTAAAACTGTTTACATTCAACCCTAACCTGGAGATTATCACTCGATGGATCGCCTAGACAGTTATCGTCAAATTATCCGCAATATCCTTAAACCCTACGCTGACACGACCTATGCTAACGTCAACGTCAAAAATCGCGCCGCCTTTGACCCTGAAACTGACCAGTATCTTATTCTCTCTGAAGGTTGGGATCGCCAGCGCCATCTGCACAGTATTTTACTACACCTAGAAATTGTCAATGGAAAAGTCTGGGTTCAATATGATGGCACTGAGGATGGTATTACCGACGAACTTCTTAAAGCAGGAATTCCTAAAGAACATATTGTTCTTGGATTTCATGAACCGGAAGTTCGCCCCTATACAGGGTTTGCCATTTCCTAAACTGATAATCCATCGCCCTCTTGTCCGCCGCTAGGGCTTCGGCGCCG
>JAYKIZ010000194.1:0-5579 GCA_035285965.1 Cyanobacteriota bacterium
GTTTGGTTTACCGTCATCAATGGCGGCCCCAATTTTGATCGACTGCGGGCGGAACAGGATAAACTTTTGCAACGGCTGTCCCAACACTGGCAAGTTCTACCGGCGGAATTGCCCCCCGGCCCCACGGATACCGTTCAACTCGGCGATCCCGCCCGCACTGTCTTGACCCCGCCCCAGTCTTAACGCCTATGACCGCGCCCACGCTCCCTACCCTACGGCACTTTGCTTGGATTGTCGCCGGAGGCGTCGCCCTCCTCTGGGGCACTGTTATTCCCCTCCTCCACGGTCGCGGCGTCTCGCCCCTGCCCTGGGGCCTGGCCGCTGTTTTTGCGCTCTGGGGCGCCGTTTTTCCCCGCTCCCTAGCGCCGCTTTATCATTTCTGGATGCGAATTGGGGAAATATTGGGCTGGATCAATAGTCGTTTAATTTTAGGGATCATTTTTTTCGGTCTAGTGACTCCCATGGCGTTGGCCATGAAACTGCGAGGCCGGGACGCCCTCCAGCGCCGCTTTACCCGCGATTTAAAGAGTTATCGTCTCCCCAGCGCCCCCCGTCCCCTGTCCCACATGGAGAAACCCTACTAAATGGCCGGTTTAATCGAATTACTGAAAGACGTCTGGGGGTTCCTACGGGAGCGGAAAAAGTATTGGCTCTTGCCCCTGATTCTGACCCTGGTTCTCCTCGGCGCTTTAATCGTCCTCACCCAAGGCTCCGCCATCGCGCCCTTTATTTACACCCTCTTTTAACCGTATCCTGAAGAGAGAAAATCCTTTTAACCCCGCCCCTCGCCATGATTAGCCTTGATCAAGTAAAAACCCTAATTCAAGCCCAACTTCCCGACGCCGAAGTCCTGGTTCAAGACCTGGGCGGCGGCGACCATCTGGAAGCGGTGGTGGTGTCCGCTCAATTCGCCGGTAAGAGCCGGGTGCAACAACACCAGTTAGTTTACGGGGCGCTTTCTGACGCTTTGGCTAGCGAAGCCATCCACGCCCTGGCGCTGAAAACCTTCACCCCGGAAGCCTGGCAAGCCTCCCGCTCGGCGGTTTAAGCAAAGAGCCATGTTTTTTCGCTTTGAAGCCGATTTTGTCGAATCCCTCCGCTGTATCCCCATGGTCGTCCGCTATAAGCTGGACGTCTGCGGGGTCAAGCTTAAACTAACCCATTGGCATCGACTTTCCGAGAGTCAACGGCAAGAACTGGTCTCGGCGCCCTCGGAAACAGAGGCGGAGCGGGAAGACTATCGCCGACGCCTGAGGGATTGGATCTGGGAACTAACCGGCGAATACCCCAAGGATTTGACCGTCAGCGCCGATTGGCTGGACGAAACCCAGGTTCCGCCCCAAATTTTAGAGGAATTTCCCCGGCAGGGTCTGGCGGGAACGCTGTCCCTAGCGCAGTGGCGCCGATTAACGCCTCTACAACGTTTCGCGCTCCTAAAACTGAGCCAACCGGGCCACGAAAATCGCAATTTCCCCTCGGCGCTGACGGAGTTTAGCTTAAACGGAGACTAGGCCGCCTGGGGGACCGCGGGGCTGACATCCGGGTCAATCGCGAGACCCCGGTCTAACTGGGTCACTTCCAATAAAATCCGCAGAGCGGGAGAGGGACGGCAGAGACGGAACTCTTTCCCCAAAGACTGCGCTAAACGAAAGGTTTTGATCATCACCGTCAAACCGGCGCTGTCCATAAATTCCACTTGACTGAGATCCAACGCTAACCGCGGCGCTGTCTGGCTCCGGGCCCAATCCTGAAGCGCCGTTAGACAATCTGAAGCGTTGGCGGCGGTCCAAAGTCCCTGGGCGAAATAAACCGCGACGCTAGGGGAAATTTGGGTCATAATCTTTAGCTCCTCGACTCGAAAAAAGTTTAAATGACGGAAATGAGTTTGCGGATCAGATTTGCGGAGAAGTTAAGCGCAATGGGTAGAGACATCTTAACCACACTAGCGGCGTTAAACGGTAAAGGGCGATACATAATACCGGCGCTGGGCAAGGGAGACTAGGGAGCGAGCGCCGACCTTCAGGTTTGAGGGGGATTGGTTTTCTGGAAAGCGGCTCAATAGACTATAACTTTAAGGGAATTGGCCCGCCCTGGCCCGCGGCGCCCGACTTATCTTCACTGGCTTACAGGATTTACCCCTATGGAAACGAAAACTTTTACCGCCGCCGCCGTCAACAGCGCCCCGATCCAAGTTGAAGACGACCGGACGGGCATGAGTAAAGCCACCCTGAAGCGGGCTTTCCTCGACAACCTCTTTTACCTCCAAGGGATCAATCGGGCCGAAGCCAGCGCCTACGACTACTACGGCGCTTTAGCCTTTACCATTCGGGACCGCATCTTACACCGTTTTTTGAAAACCCTAGACACCTACAAACAAGAAAAGGTGAAGGTGGTTTGCTACCTGTCGGCGGAATTTTTGATGGGACGCCACCTGGGCAATAACCTGATTAACTTGGGTATTTACGAGGACGTGGCCGAGGCCATGGCGGAGTTGGGCTTGGATTTGGACGACATTATCGAACAGGAGCCGGACCCCGGTTTAGGAAACGGGGGGTTGGGGCGTCTGGCGGCCTGTTTTCTGGATTCCCTCGCGTCTTTGGAAATTCCCGCCATCGGCTACGGCATCCGCTACGAGTTCGGCATTTTCCACCAGCGCATTCAGGACGGTTGGCAGGTGGAGGTGCCGGACAACTGGCTCCGCTTCGGCAACCCCTGGGAACTGCCCCGCCCGGACGAGTCCGTGGAGGTGAAGTTGGGGGGCCACACGGAAATGTCCCACAATGAAAAGGGTCACCCCAAGGTGGTTTGGATTCCCGACCGCACAATTTTAGCTATTCCCTATGACACGCCGGTGCCGGGCTACCAGACCAACACAGTCAATCCCCTGCGGCTCTGGAAGGCGGAAGCTAGCGAAGCCTTTAACTTTGAGGCCTTTAACGCCGGACTCTACGACCGGGCCGTGGCGGAAAAAATGGACGCGGAGACCATTTCCAAAGTCCTCTACCCCAACGACAACACCCCCGCGGGGCGGGAACTGCGCTTAGCTCAGCAATATTTCTTTGTCTCCGCCTCTTTGCAAGATTTAATCCGTCTCCATCTCAAAACTCACGAAAACTTAGACTTTTTCCACGAGCGGGCCGCTATTCAGCTCAACGACACCCACCCCGCCGTGGCCATCGCCGAGCTGATGCGTCTCTTGGTGGATCAGTATAACTATGACTGGGAGAAGGCCTGGGACATCACCCAAAAAACCTTCGCCTACACCAACCACACCCTCATGCCCGAGGCGCTGGAGCGCTGGTCCGTGGAACTGTTCGCCAAGCTTCTGCCCCGCCATTTGGAGATTATTTACGAAATTAATCACCAATTTTTGGAAAATCTCCGCACCTGGTTCCCCCATGACGAGGCGCTCGCAAGTAGCCTCTCCCTCATCGAAGAAAACCACGGCAAACAGATCCGCATGGCTAACCTAGCCTGCGTCGGCAGTCACGCCATTAACGGGGTGGCGGCGCTCCACACGGAACTGCTTAAAAAAGACACCCTCAAGGATTTCGCCCGGCTCTGGCCCCAAAAGTTCTTCAATAAAACCAACGGCGTCACCCCCCGGCGCTGGATTTTGCTCAGCAACCCCAAACTGGCGGCGCTGGTCAGTTCCAAAATTGGGGAAGGCTGGCTCAAGAATCTGGACGAGATGCGCCGTCTGGAGCAGTTTATCGACGACCCGGACTTCTGCCGTCAGTGGTATGAGATTAAACAGGACAATAAGCGGGTTTTAGCCGGCGCCGTTTTGAAATCCCGCAACCTAGAGGTGGACGTTAATTCCCTTTTTGACGTGCAAGTGAAACGCATCCATGAATACAAGCGCCAACATTTGGCCGTTTTGGATATTATCACCCTCTACAATCGCCTCAAAGCCAACCCCGAAACGGAGATGACGCCCCGCACCTTTATCTTTGGCGGCAAAGCGGCGCCGGGGTACTTCATGGCGAAGTTAATCATTAAACTCATTAACGCCGTGGCGGAGGTGGTCAATAAAGACCCCGACGTGCGGGGGCGCCTGAAGGTGGTCTTTTTACCCAACTTCAATGTTTCCCTTGGGCAAAAAATTTACCCCGCCGCCGACCTCTCGGAGCAAATCTCCACCGCGGGCAAGGAAGCCTCCGGCACCGGCAACATGAAATTCGCCATGAACGGCGCCCTGACCATCGGCACCCTCGACGGCGCCAATATTGAAATCCGGGAAGAGGCCGGCGCCGAGAATTTCTTCCTCTTTGGCCTCGCCGCCGACGAGGTTTACCAACTCAAGGCCCAGGGCTATAACCCCCGCCATTACTACGACAAAAATCCGGCGCTGAAGGCGGTTTTAGACCGAATTAGCAACGGTTATTTTTCCCACGGCGACCCGGAGTTATTCCGTCCCATTGTGGATTCTTTACTCAACCACGACCCCTATATGCTCCTGGCGGACTATCAAGCCTATGTGGATTGTCAGGATTTAGTTGGTCAAACTTACCAGAATCGGGAGCAGTGGACAAAAATGTCCATCCTCAACAGCGCCCGCATGGGTAAATTCTCTTCCGACCGGACGATCCGGGAATACTGCCGGGAAATTTGGGACGTCGCTCCGGTGAAAATCGACCTAGACGCCTACCGCCCAGATTAAGGGGGTTTCTTCGGGGAGCGCCGACGGGAGCAACCCGCCCCCGGCCTCCTCGGACATCTTGCCGGGCAAATCCCCGACTTTTGGCGCCGGCGCTGTTAGCTGAGCGTTGTACAGGCGCCCAGCGCCGCTAACCACACCTCCACTCGCTCTCCTAGGGCGGCGAGGGAAAACTCCGTTTCCGCTTGATGCCGACAGGCCCGGCGCTCTAGACCGTCGATTTTCCTCAGCGCCGTTGTTAAGGCCTCGACGCTATCCGGCTCCGCTAAAAAGCCGGTTTCCCCGTCCCGAACAATTTCCGCCGGGCCGCCCCGACGGTAGGCCACAACGGGCGTTCCGCAGGCCAGCGCCTCTATGGCCACATTGCCAAAGGCTTCTAGCCAGCGGGGCGTCACCAGTAGGGCCCGACAGCGCCCCAATTCCGCTTGCAGTTCCAGCGTAGGCAAAAAGCCCCCATAAACCCAATCGGCGCCGGCAAATTCGGACTGTAAGCGCCGCCAGTAGTCTTGATCCTGAATCTTGCCGTAGATTCGTAAAGGTAGGTTTAACTGTTGACAAGCCGCCAAGGCGTCCTCCAGCGCCTTTTCCGGGGAGACGCGGCCCACCCAAGCAATGGCGTTTTCCGGTTGGGGCGAGAATTGGTATAGGTTTAGGTCTAAGGCGTTGCCGATACAGCGGGCATGGTCGAGGCCAAAGGTCTGGGCCTGGGCTTGGCTATGGAAGGCCAGCGCCTGGGGATTCTGGCGATAAACTCCGCGAATGGCGCCGTCCATGGCTTCGGTTAAGGAGGCCATGCTGACGAGGTGAGCCACCGGCGTTTGGAAAAAAGGGGTCAGGTAAAAGGGCAGCCAGTCGTAGGCGAAGTTGAGAATGACGTCAAATTCCCCCTGTAACACCCTAGCCCGTTCCCAGAGGTTGA
>JAYKIZ010000195.1:0-12825 GCA_035285965.1 Cyanobacteriota bacterium
GACCCCAGCGCCATCCCCCCTAGAATCAGAAATCCTAACCAAACGTTTTCCCCAAAGAGTCGTCCGTATAATTCCGGCGCCGGCTCGGGACGTTGCAAACGATAGATTTGTCGCCCCCAACCGAAGACGGCGAGAGTTAACCCGCCCCAGTAGAAAGGCGAGAGCGCCAGTTGCCAACCCAGATAGGCGAGTAATAAAGCCGTCGCCAGGAAAAAAGCGCCGACGGCCCAGACCGCCCACTTGCCAAAGAAGAGGGCGCTGGAGTTGACCCCCAAACGGCGGTCGTCCTCCCGATCCGCCAGGGCGTAGATGGTGTCAAAGCCCAAAGTCCAGAGAACGACGGCGCCCCAGAGTTCCCAGGCGGCGCCGTTGAGGGAACCGGTGACGGCGCTCCAGGGAATCAGGACGGCAAAACCCCAGGCTAGGGATAAGACCAACTGGGGCGCCGGAAAAAAGCGTTTAGCCAAGGGATAGAGAATAATCACCGGCGCGGCGCCGAAACAGAGCCAAAAACTGAGGGGAGTCAGGTAAAAACTGAGACCAAAGGCGCAAAGAAGGGCGACCAGCGCCACCGCCAGCGCCACCTGAACGGAGAGGGTTTTCGCCGCCAGGGGCCGGGTCTTGGTTCGCTCCACCTGGGGATCAATATCCCGGTCCCAGAAATCATTGACGACACAGCCCAGGGCGCTGGTGGCCAGGGTTCCCCCCCCCACCACTAGGACTAACCCCAGGGGCGGTCGCCCCTCCCCTGCGAGAACTAAAGCCCACAGCGCCGGGAGGAGTAGAATCAATCGCCCCGCCGGTTTATGCCAGCGCAGGAGATAAACAATCCGCAACCAGAGGGGATCGGGGGTGGGGTGGAGCATCGGCTTAGACTTCTTCCGTCGTCGGCGCTTCGGGGCGGTTAAGCTTAAAGACCAGAACGCCCAAAGGCGGTAGGCATAAATCCAAGGAATAGGGCTGGCCGTGGAAAGCCCAATCCTCCGACCATTTACCGCCGAGGTTCCCCATATTGCTACCGCCGAAAGGCTGGGCGTCGCTGTTAAAGATTTCCGTATAGAAACCTGATTCCGGCGCTCCCACTCGGTAATGGCTATGGGGCTGAGGGGTAAAGTTGCAGACCACCAGCACAAACTCTCGGGTGTCTTCCCCCCGGCGGATAAAGGCCACCACGCTGTGACGGTTGTCGCTACAGTCGATCCACTGGAAACCCGCTTCTTCAAAGTCGTTGCTGTGAAGCGCCGGCTCGGAGCGGTAAAGTTGGTTTAAGTCGGTAAAGAAACGTTTTAACTGCTGGTGAGGGGCGTATTGCAAGAGATTCCATTCCAAATCCCCCCAGACATTCCACTCGCTCCACTGGCCAAACTCCATGCTCATAAACATGGTTTTCTTGCCGGGGTGGGTGAACATATAGGTAAAGAGCGCCCGCACGTTGGCGAATTTTTGCCACTCGTCCCCCGGCATTTTCCCCAGCATATTGCTTTTACCGTGGACGACCTCGTCATGGGAAAGCGCCAACATATAGTTCTCGCTGTGGTGGTACCACATGCTAAAGGTGACGTTATTTTGGTGGAACTGACGGAACCAGGGGTCCATGCTGAAATAGTCCAACATGTCGTGCATCCAGCCCATATTCCATTTGAGGTTAAAGCCCAAGCCCCCGACGTAGGTGGGCCAGGAGACCATGGGCCAAGACGTGGACTCCTCGGCGATGGAGAGAGCGCCGGGAAAGTAACTAAAGAGAACGCTATTGACCTGACGCAAAAAGTCCGCCGCCTCTAGGTTTTCCCGACCGCCGTACTCGTTGGCCACCCACTCGCCGTTCTCCCGGCAGTAGTCCATATAAAGCATGGAGGCTACCGCGTCCACTCGGATGCCGTCGATGTGGTACTTGTCAAACCAAAAGAGGACGTTGGCGACGAGGAAATTACGGACTTCGTTGCGACCATAGTTAAAAACCAACGTCCCCCATTCTTTGTGCTCGCCCTTGCGAGGATCGCCGTGCTCGTAAAGGTGAGTGCCGTCGAAAAAGGCCAGACCGTGGCCGTCCTTGGGAAAATGCCCCGGGACCCAGTCCACAATCACCCCAATGCCGTTGGCGTGGCACTGATCCACAAAGTACATAAAATCTTCGGGACTGCCGTAGCGGGAGGTGGGCGCGTAGTAGCCCGTCACTTGGTAGCCCCAGGAGCCGTCGAAGGGATGCTCGGCGATGGGTAAAAGCTCGATGTGGGTGTAGCCCATTTCCTTAACGTAGGGAATCAGCTTATCCACCAGTTCGTAATAGGTCAAAAAGCGGGCGCCGGCGTTCCATTCCGACACCTCCACCGGGGTTCCTTCCCCCTTTAAGGTTTTAACCGGCTCCTCCGCCGAGGTATGGAGCCAAGATCCCAGATGGAGTTCATAGACGGAAATGGGTTTTCTGAGAGGGTCGGTGTTGCGGCGCTGCTCCAGCCAATCCTGATCTTTCCACTGGTATTGATCCAGATCCGCCACGATGGACGCCGTTTTCGGCCGGGGTTCCTGCTGGAAACCGTAGGGGTCGGATTTTTCGTAAATATGACCGTCCCAGTTTTTAATTTCGTATTTATACTTAGCGCCGACGGTCAATTCCGGGATAAAGAGTTCCCAGACCATGTTATTAATCTTCCGCATCTGGTGCAGACGCCCGTCCCATTGGTTAAAGTCCCCGAGGACGGAAACATTGCGAGCGTTAGGTGCCCAGACAGCAAAATAGACCCCCTGCACGCCCTCCACTTCCATTAAATGAGCGCCGAGTTTTTCGTAAATGCGGTGGTGATTCCCTTCTCCAAAGACGTGGAGGTCAAAGTCAGTCAGTTTGTGGGATTTAAAAGCGTAGGGGTCGTAGATGACCCGTTGGTGTTCCCCTTCCTGAATTTTTAACTGATAATTGCTGATCTCCGCCGCTTCCACCCGGCATTCAAAGAAATGGGGATGATGAACGGACTCCATGGCGCGCTCCTGCCGTAGGTTGGGAATAAGGGCCCAGGCGGCGCTGGCAGTGGGAAGATAAGCCCGAATGACCCATTCTTTAACGGCGCCGTTCTCCTCCAGGGGGTGACTGCCGAGAATGGCGAAGGGATCGTGGTGGAGGTTATGGACGATTTGATGGACTTGGTCGGGAGAAAGAGTGCTGGTCATTCGGATGCTATTAAAACGTTGGTATAAAGCGGGAAATGAGGATTGGCGAAGCTGAGAACCCAAAAACGGGCTAAAGACCCTTGCGCCCCTTAAGATAGCGTCTTGACCCTGAACTCCGTTGGCAATCAGACTATCATACTTGACCCCAACCTCTTGACGATAATCCAGCCCCGCCCGAGTTCTGGCCATAAGCTCCGCCGGAAAATCATAGACGTCAATCTCCTTAAAACAGTGGGGACTATCTTTTTAAAATGCCTCTAAAGCCAAGCCTTGACGATGGACGGTGCCGAGATGAAGGGTTCCCTCGGTATTTAAGGCCCGTTCTAACAGGGTTAACACCTGGGCCGGACGGAGTTGAGCGCCGTCGTTGCGACAGGAGCCTTGGTAATGGAGGGTAATCTGGGCCGCAGGATCTGGAGTTTCAGGATCTAGGGTTAAACTCAGCAGTTGCTCCCGCAGGTTAAAGTCCACGGTTTTGCCGGATTTCGTCGTCCGAGTCCAGGGAATCTCGGTTTGAGCCAAAATCTCCGCCACCGCGGCCTGCCACTGAGCGAAGGAGTAGGCCGTTTCGCTCTCCAGGGTTAAGCGGTAGGACGCGGCGGTAATTTGTTGAGCCGCGGAAGGAGCGTTGACAGGGACTTCCTCCACTCGGTAGAGGGGTAGATTCGGCGGTAAAACCGCGGCCAAGCGCCGTTGAAAGTCGGCTAATTCCAAACGCTCCGTCAGTTCAAAATCCACAATTTCGCCGCTACTGGTAAGGCCTAAGGGCAAGGCGCTGGCGATGGCGATGCGGGGGCCGGGATGGAAGCCTCCCGTAAAAGCGATGGGTAGGGCGGCCCGGCGGACTAAGCGGTCAAAGAGTCGCACCAGATCCAAATGACTAACCAGAGCCATGTCTCCCTGTTTACCGAACCAAATCCGTAGGCGCTGGGCCCGATTTTTGGGCGGTTGGAAGTCTCCTTGGAAAACGGGAATAGGCAGGGGCGGGACAATGACATTGTGGCCAAACTCGGCGCCGCAGACGCCGCAATGGGAACACCCCTCAAAGGAACAGTCGGGGACGGTGGCGGCTTCTAGGGCTTGTTGGAGGTCTTCTAACAACCATTGTTTACTAATGCCAGTGTCTAAGTGATCCCAAGGTAAGGGCCCTTGATAGAGGTTTTCTCCTTGAAATAAATTTCCCTGTTCAATATTGCGATACTGCCCCGTTAAACCGGATTCGTTAATGGCTTCCTCCCAGGCGCCGAAGGCCCGGTCGAGGTTATCCCACCAGGCGTCCATACCGGCGCCCAGTTCCCAAGCCCGTTGGATGACCCGCCCGAGGCGCCGGTCGCCCCGGCCGACAAAATCCTCCATGGCGGAAATGCGGACATCGGTATAGTTAACTTTGACGTTCCGCAGATCCCGGAAGGCTTGCCGGAGCAAATTCTGCTTGCGGATAAATTCCGCCGTGGAAACGGAGTGCCATTGGAAGGGGGTGTGGGGTTTGGGGGTGAAGTTGGAAATGGTGAGGTTAAAGGACAGGGGTTTTCGTTTCGGCAGACGACATTCCGAGCGGAGCCAGCGCACGGTTTCGGCGATTCCTAAAACATCGACATCGGTTTCCCCCGGCAGGCCGATCATAAAGTAGAGCTTAATTTTGTCCCAACCCTGCTCCGCCGCCGTTTTAATGCCCCGCAGTAGCTCCTCGTTGGTGAGACCTTTATTAATCACATCCCGTAGGCGCTGGGTGCCGGCCTCCGGCGCAAAGGTCAAACTGCCCTGACGGTTGCCTCCCAAAATATGGGCGATATTTTCGTCAAACCGATCCACCCGTTGACTAGGGAGAGAGAGGCTAATATTTTCCTGTTGGAGACGGTTGCGGATTTCAATGCCCACCGCCGGGAGCGCCAAATAGTCGGAACAACTGAGGGAGAGGAGGGAAAACTCGTTATAGCCCGTCTCCCGAATGCCCTGTTCAATCGTTTCAATCACCGCCTCCGGCGCCGCGTCCCGGGCCGGGCGGGTCAACATTCCCGGTTGGCAAAAGCGACAACCCCGAGTGCAACCCCGACGAATTTCCACCGTAAGGCGGTCGTGGACAGTTTCCACGTAGGGCACCAGACCGATGGCGTAGTGGGGGATCGGCGTCGCCACCCGCCGCAAAATCCGGGCCGGAACGTCGGGACGATTGGGCAGAACCGAGCCGTCCTCCGCGGCGTCGTAGAAACAGGGCGCGTAAACCCCCGGAATCTGGGCCAGATCTAAGAGCAGTTCCTCCCGGCTTAACCCCGCCGCTTTGCCTTCCTCCAAAACCAGCCCAATTTCCGGTAACAATTCTTCCCCGTCCCCCAGGGCGAAAAAGTCGAAAAAGTCGGCGTAGGGTTCCGGGTTAGAGGTGGCGGTTTGGCCCCCGGCGAAAATAAGAGGATAATTCCCTTCCCGGCGCCGGGCCCAGGTCAGGGGAATTTGAGCTAAGCTCAGCATTTCCAGAATATTAGTCGCCCCCAGTTCGTAACTAAGGCTAAAGCCCAAAATATCAAAGTCCAACAGGGATCTTTTCGATTCAAGCGCAAAAATGGGCGTCTCCGTTTCCCGCAGTCGGGCGCTTAAATCCGCACCCGGTAGGTAGGCCCGGTCGCAGAGTTGCCGGGGTTGGGCGTTCACAATGCTGTAGAGAATAATGTGCCCCAAATTGGAGGAGCCGACTTCGTACACTTCCGGGTAGGTCAGCGCCCAACGGACAGCGGCGCTCTCCCAATCCTTATGGACGGCGCCGAGTTCGTTGCCGAGATAACGGGCGGGCTTGTGAACCTGGGGAGTGATTAAACGCTCGGGGGCGACGGGCATCGGGGTTTTCCTGACCAATAAACGGAGTGCCCTAATTATAAACGGGGATAAATCTTATGCTAGAATCCCCCAGGCGTTGGGAGACGAGAAGATTCTCCTCAGTCAGCCCCTTTCAAACGTCAACATTCAGCCCTGTTACTTTGTTTTTTGAGTGAGGATGTGGTTATGGTGCTCGCAACAGAGCGATTATTCAGCCGACTGGGCCGGCGCCTTCTCAGCGGCGTTCTCGCGGTCGGAGTCGGCGGCTGGAGTTTGCCGGCGTTAACGGAAGAAACCCTAACAACGCCCGAGACCCCGGAGCCTCCCGCGCCGGTTCAGGAGCCTAGGGCGGAAGTTCAACCTAGTTTTACGCCCCTGCGTCGGAAAACCGCTCCGGCTCCCGTCGCGCCCCTAGCGGCGCCGAAAATCTCCCTCGAATCCCCTGTTCAGGGGGCGCCTCAGGGGAAAAATCAATACGTTGACCCCAGCTCCTTTGTCAGAACCGCGCCGGAACGGTTGCGAGTCGAACCCGCCGTTGTCTTCTCCGAACGGCGCTCCCGCCCCGCCGGGGCGTCTCAACCCGCCACCGCTTTAGCACCCCGGGCCCCGCGCCTGGCCCGCCGCCCCTCGGTTTCCCCCCGAAGCCTGATTGCCCGGGCCCCCCAATCCTTTTCTCCCCTCAAACCCCTCGCCCTGGGAACCCACCGCTACCGTTCCTCGGCGCTCCGAACCGGCAACGGCCCCGCCGGGGAAGTGTTTAGTCTGGCTCCCATGGCCCAGCGAGGCATTCGTATCGCCCTAGCCCCCCTGCCGGACTACAGTCGCTCCACTCAGCTTCGTCAAACAGCGCCAAACCCCGCCCAAAGCCAGAACACGGATTTGCGCTTCCCCATCGCCCAAGCCGCTCCCATCAGCTCTGATTTTGGCTGGCGTATTCATCCCATTAGCGGCGTCGGCCGTATGCACCAGGGCACCGATATCGCCGCTCCCCTCGGCGCTCCCGTGGTCGCGGCCTATTCCGGTCAAGTCGCTCTAGCGGATTGGTCGGGGGGCTACGGCTTGATGGTGACCGTCCGTCACCTCGACGGCGTTCAAGAATCCCGCTACGCTCACCTTTCGGAAATTTTTGTCCAACCCGGTCAAGAAGTCCAACAGGGCGAAATTATCGGTCGGGTCGGGAGCACCGGTTACTCCACCGGGCCCCACCTCCACTTTGAATGGCGCCATCTGACCCCCCAGGGCTGGGTGGCGGTGGACGCCGGCCCCCACCTGCAAATGGCGCTAGCGAATCTGGTAGAGGAGCAGACCGTGGCGGAGCGCCCGCAAATCGCGGCCCAAGCGACCCGCTAAACCTGACGCTGTAAAAACTGTCCCATTTCCTTGGCTCTGAGGGGTTCGCTAAACCAGAACCCCTGGGCTTGGGGGCAGTGACACTGACGCAACCAGGCAAGTTGTTCTTCCGTTTCTACCCCCTCCGCCACCAGACGGTACTGGTAGCCTTGACTAAACGCGAGCAGGGAGCTAATCAGCGCCAACTGGGTGGGAGTGCCCCGCAGATTGCGAATCAGGCGCTGGTCAATTTTCAGGGTTTGCAAGGGAAATTGACTGATAAAGCCCAGGGCGGTGTGGCCAGTGCCAAAATCGTCCAGAGCGATATTAACCCCAAGATTGTGGAGATCCCCCAAATTTTTCTTCGCCTGTTGAGGATTATGCCGTAGGGTCGCTTCCGTAATTTCGATTTCCAACCACTGGGGATCCAGCCCCGTCTCCGCCAAGATTCGACCAATAAAGGCCGCGACTTCGGCGCGGTAAAATTCCCGCTCGCAGAGATTAACCCCCAAAGGCAGAGGCGGCAGACCCTCTTTTTGCCAGGCCAGCGCCTGTTGAGCCGCGGTTTTGAGAATCCATTCCCCCAACTGAAAAATTAAATTACTCTGGGCCGCCAGGGGAATGATTTTCGCCGGGGGCACAAACCCCACCTCCGGGTGTTCCCACCGTAAGAGGGCTTCTAGCCCCACCACCTTGCCGGTTTGGAGATCAATCTGGGGTTGATAGACCAAATTCAGTTGTTTGCGAACCAGCGCCTGTTCGAGGAGAGAGCCTAAGCGCACCCGAGCTACGGCTTCCTGGGTATAGCTGGCGTTATAAAATTGGTACTGGTTATGGCCCTCCAGCCGTCCCTTTTGCAACGCCGCTTCAGCGTCGGTCAATAAAACCGCCGCAGTCTCGCCGTCGCTGGGATAGACGGCGATGCCCAAATTGCAACTCAAACTCAGGGGACGTTTCTCAATCACCAACGGCGCTTGTAACTGCTCAAAAATTCGCTCCGCCAGTTTCAGAGTGTCCTGGGGATTTTTGATTTGGGCGAGGATGACCGCAAAGACCGCGCCGCCCCAGTGTCCCACCTGATCCCCTTCCCGGACGCAACCCTGAAGCAGACGGTAAAAAGCCTTCAGCGCCGCGTCTCCCATTTGATGACCATAGGCTTGGTTAATGGGTTTCAAGGTTTCAAGGTGGATGAACATCACCCCCAAAGCATGATTGTGGTGTTGGGCGTGGCTCAGCGCCAACTGGAGTTCCCGCTCGATAAAAAGACGGTTAGGCAGTTCCGTCACGGGATGGTGCAACCGGAGGGCTTGCAAGCGCTCCGCCTGGATTTCCTGCTCCCGACGGTCGCTCACCGTCAAGCAATAGACTGGCAACTGATTCCAGACCTGACGGCGCCCTTGCACCAGAACCGGAACTAAACCGCCGTCGGCTCGACGATGCTCCGCTTCTAGGGTTAAGTCTGTTTGGGATTGTAGCGGCGCTAGGGAGGCGTTCACGCTTTCTCGGTCGCCGCTGACCAATTGGTAAAGGTTTAAACGGGTGATTTCCGGCAAACTGTAGCCCAACAATTGACAATAACTGGGGCTGGCGTCCAAGATATTTTTAGTGTCAGCATCGATAATGACCAGTCCGTCTCGGATGGACTGCCGGTAGAGTTGCAGTTGTTTTTCCAGTTGAGCGCACCGTTGCTCCAGGAGACGTTGCTCCGTAATTTCTCGGCAGTAGCAACAGATCATTTGATTGCTCCGCACGGAGACATACTGTTGAAAAATCCGTCCCCCTAGGGTTATTTCCCGCTCCACCGAAGCGCCGGAGAGTCCGGGGGAAAGAGTTAAGATACCCGCAAAGAGAGGATGTTTCCCCTGGGCGCTATTGAGATCCGGGAAGAGCGCCAGCGCCGCCGGGTTGGCGTAGGCGATTTTGCCCTCGGGAGTCAGTTCGATAATCGCCTCGGGACTAAATTGGGCCAAGGTCGATTGAAGGTTGTCCTGCTGAGTCGGGTGTTTAAGATCGTCTGAGACAGGGGCCGGAGGATCTTGATAGATAATGGCGGTGGAAAAAGCCGATTCTTCCTCCTCAGGGTCAAAGTTTTGGGGGCCGGAGAACAAGTCCCCTTCTAGGGGGCTGGAGAGAGGGTCGTCCCCTGGGGAGACGGCCGAGAGTTTGTTCAAACCCGACTCCGTATCTAGGTTAATGACTTGATAATTCGCTTTGGATTTACTGCCAAAGCGCACCTCGTCCCCCTGTTTTAATTCGTGGGAGAGGCAATATTGCCCGTTGACCAAAATACCGTTAGTGCTTCTTTTCCCCTGAAGATTGCCGTCGATGATCCGGTAAGTGAAATGCTGATTCTGATAATCGTTGACCCGCAAAAGGGTGGCGTGGTGGCGGGACACCTGACGATCGTAGATGGGAATGGCGCTGGTGGGGTCTCGTCCTAGGTCGTAGGTGTTTTCCGTGAGGGGGACAATGCGACGAGATTTCTGGTCTTCGATGACGAGGACATGGCGCAGTTCAGAAGCGTTACTCATCGGAGGAGGGTGAAAAGGGTGGGGTCGCCGTCAGAGGGTCAAAAGAGGACGAAAGCCGTGCTTGCGGGACGCTTCGCCAATCTGCTCCATTTTAGCGACGCTAATCTGGTTTCGGCCCCAGGAAAAATTGGTGTGCCAACCTTCAAAATCTAAGAGAATCGCCTCGGCGAAACAGGCGAACATCTGGCGAGAGGGAATATCCATGCTGACGATTTTCATGATCTGCCAATCAATATCCAAGGAGTGCTCCACAATACCGCCCTTCAAGATGGTCACCCCCGGCGCCTTAAAGGCGCTGTCCAAATTTTTGGGATAGCCGCCGTCAATAATTAAACAGGGATTTTTCAGAGACTCGATTTCAATGTCAATCCCTTTAGGGAGGCTCGCTACCCAAACGATAATATCCGCCTGGGGCAGAGCTTCTTTGAGGTCGCAAATTTTTCCTCGGCCCAGTTCTGTTTGCAAGTTTTCTAGACGTTCCCGATTACGGGCGATTAACAATAATTCCCCCGCATCGCGGTTTTGAGTCAGCCACCGACAGACGCCGCTACCGATGTCCCCCGTGGCGCCGCAAACAGCGATAGTGGCTTGACTCAAATCAATGCCCAGGGAAGCGGAGCCTTTCTCCACCTGTTGACAAATGATATAGGCGGTGTGGGTGTTGCCGGTGGTAAAGCGGCTAAAATCCAGTTCCACATTACGGACTTGGGCGTTGTCTTTCAGGTTAAACTCTTCAAAAATAATTGAAGAAAATCCCCCCAGCGCCGTGATGTCGATGTCGGTTTTTTGGGCCAATGCCATCGCGTTCAAGACCTTGCGAATGGCGGCTTTAATTCGCCGGTTAACCAGCATTTCCGGTAAAAAGCAGGACTCGATGTATTTGCCGCTAATGACTTGACCGGTGACGCTTTTGACTTGAAAACTATCGACCACCTGAGGAGGAGCGGAACACCAAAAGTCTAGACCTTGGTCGGCGTACTCAGGATAGCCGAGATCCTGGGCGACGGATTGGGCGTAGTCTAAACTGGTTAAGTGGCCGATGAGTCCAAACATTGAGGGGGCTTAAAAATCCTAGGGAAGAGAGGGTCGGGGGCAAAGACGCTTTAACAGTATGCCACAAAAGCGGAGACCCCTTTCCCGGCGCCGAGGGGCGCCCCCGTTAAGCGCCAGTGAGACCGTAGGCGGACATGCGCATGATGTCCCGGGTGCCAAAGCCAATGTTGCTGAGAGCCTCGCCGTAGCTGATCATAAAGTCTTCCACTAGGGCTTCTTTTTCCATACCGAGGACGCGGGCGTCTTCCTGAACTTGGTTCAGCATCCGCCAAACTAAGGGAAGATTCGCTTTGTTGGCTTCTTCCAGTTCGTCCTTAGCGGTTGTAAAGTTTGCCTTGAGCCATTCTTCGCCAAAGTTGAGGTGCGTATATTCGTCCTTGACCACCCCTTCAGTAATTTTACGAGCAAAGTCATCGGCCACGGGAATATAGATATTGTAGGCGGCGATGGCGAAGGCTTCGATAATCAGGGCCTGAATGAGCAAACAGGTGACAATTTTACCCTCCGCTAAGGCTGTTTGAAAATTGCCGTGGAGTCCGCTAAAAAATTTCTTGGCGTAGTCCATGTCCGGGGTGACGCTCAGGTTCTTACCGCAGGACTGGAATCCTTTCATATGGCGCGCTTCCATTTTCGCTAGACGCTCTAGATCCTCCGCGTGGTTGGGTAAAAGCGTCGCCATGTGCCGATAGTTGTCGTGGGCTTCCTGCTCCCCTTCAATGACGATGGCGTTAATGCGGCTGTAGGCGTCTTTATAAATGGCGCTGGCGTAGTCTAGGTCAGGGCGGACGGCAAGCTCGGGCATGGGTCTCTTGATCTCCTCAGTGCAATGAAATTCTCGGTTAAGAGGGGGACTGATCGTCTAGGTCTTACTTTAGAATAAAAAGGCAGAGATGGGGGAGGGGCGGTATCAGACAAAATCATCTTCTAGATAGAGTTTTATCTATGGACTGAACCCGCCTTCCTTGTCCAACAGCGCCGAAATGGTTAGAATTTGGGTCGTCCCCCCTCTATTTTGGACTGGCAGGATGGCGCTTTCTGTCCCAAGCTACGGCAAACTTTTAGGTCTATTCTGGCAGACGGCGCTGGCCGCGGAACTGGAATACCGGCTTAACTTTGTTTTAGCCAGCTTCAGTAGTCTGGCTAACTTAGCGGGGAGCCTCTTTAGCTTATTTCTCTTTTATCGAACTGGCTATAGTTTCCAAGGTTGGAGCTGGCAAGAAGCGCTTCTCGTGCTAGGACTCTTCACTATTTTCCAAGGTCTAGCGGCGGCGCTGTTTATCCCCAACTTGAACCGGATTGTGGAGTATGTGGAAAAAGGAACGCTAGATTTTGTCCTCCTTAAACCTGTCAGCAGTCAGTTCTGGCTCTCGGGGCGGATTCTTTCTCCCTGGGGTCTGCCGGATATGGCCCTGGGGCTACTGCTCATCGCCTACGCCAGTTCCGCTTTGAGTCTAGCCCCCCTAAACTTAGGCTTAGGTTTGATTCTGCTCCTCTGCGGCGCCGTGAGCCTCTATAGTCTCTGGTTTATGCTCGGCGCCACCAGTATCTGGTTTGTCAAGATCTACAATGTCACAGAGGTTTTGCGGGGTCTCCTGGAAGCGGGGCGCTATCCTATGGCGGCCTATCCTCCCCTCTACCGGCTCTTTTTTACCGTTATTATCCCCGTGGCCTTCTTGACGACGGTGCCCGCGGAGGCGATGCTGGGGAAACTTCAGTCTGTGGCTTTACTGATCGCCTTTGTTCTAGCCTTAACGCTACTCTGCCTCTCCCATTATTTTTGGCGCTTTGCCCTCAAGTTTTACACCAGCGCCTCTAGTTAATTATAGTTAATTAGTTTTTTGTGGGTTAAATGGATGGAAACGCCTGTTGTTCTGATTATTTTTCGGCGTCCGCAAACGACGATCCAAGTATTGGAAGTTTTGCGCCAGGTTAAACCCCGGCG
>JAYKIZ010000196.1:0-3599 GCA_035285965.1 Cyanobacteriota bacterium
TAGGCGAATAAAATGGCCCGCTCTCCCTGACGACAGCCTTCCTGGAGGAATTTACTCACTAAAAGAGTTTTCCCTGTCCCCGTGGCGCCGGTGGCCAGAATGATGGAATCCTTAAAGAAACCGCCGCCGCACATTTCGTCTAGGGTTTTCACCCCCGAGGAAATACGGGCGTTGGAGGAGCGTTGGGTTAATCGCATAGCGCCGAGGGGGAAGATATTAATGCCGTCGTGGGTAATGGTAAAGGGATACTCGCCCTTCATGTGGGTGGTGCCCCGCAATTTGAGGATTTCCACCGTCCTGCGGCGCCGTTCCCCTTCGAGAACGTTTCTCAAAATCACCACGTTATCAGAGACAAACTCCTCCACCCCAAAGCGGGCGATTTGCCCGTACTCTTCCACCCGCTCCGTGGTCATAATGGAGGTTACTTGTAGTTGCTTTAAACGCGCGACTAGGCGAAAAATCTCTCTCCGCACCACCGAGGCGGCGTCGTACTGTTGAAAAACGGCGGTCACCGAATCAATGGAGACTAACTTGGCTTTATACTTGCGCACCGCGTATTGAATCCGCTCGATCAGCGCCGACAGGTCGAAGCCCCCCACCACCTCCTGTCCTTCCGGATCTGGGGAGGCGTCGAGGATAAAGAGTTTACCGTCGTCGATCAGGTGTTGCAAATCCCAACCGAAACTATAGGCGTTTTGGATAATATCCGTGGGGGATTCTTCAAAGGTGATAAACAGGCCCGGATAATCGAAATGGAGGATGCCGTGGTAAAGAAACTGCACCGCCAGTAACGTTTTCCCGGTGCCGGAGGTTCCGCTGACCAGGGTTGTGCGTCCGATAGGCAAACCGCCGTGGGTAATCTCGTCGAAACCCTCAATAATCGTGCGAATTTTTTGAACGCCCTTCCGGGGCGTGTCGGGACGATTTTGCTCGTTGACAATGGGCTGATTCATATTGACGCTTTAGGAAAGTTTTATAGGATTTTAAAAATAGAAAAATAACTGGGAGTAAAAATTTCAACGTTAACGGAGTCTAAAAGCTAACAGTCCCCCTCCAGAGACGAAAACGCTCTCCGGCTCGCTTTTTTAAGCCTTAACCCTCCGCTTCCCGCTCCCGAATTTCATCGTAGAGCAGGTCTAAGCCAATGAGAACTCTCTCCCGGTCTGACAGGTCGCCGATAATTTTCCGCACCGGCGGCGGCAGAATTTTAGCGAGGGTCGGCGTGGCTAGAATTTTATCTTCCTCCGCCAGTTGGGGATTCTTGAGGACGTCGATGACCTTGAGGGCGTAGACGCCCTTAAACTCCTCTTCGAGGATATTTTTGAGCATTTTTAGCGCCCGCACCGAGTTGGGGGTATTGCCCGCGACGTAGAGCTTAAGGACGTAGGTTTTTTTGAGAGCGCTCATGGCGGTAATTCTGAAAGGGACGGGGGGTAAAGAATAAGGACGGCGACGCCGGGTTGAGGTAGCCCTGCTAGTCTAATCCGTTTGATAATATATATCCAACGGAACGTCCTCCCTGGGAATAGAGCGCCGATACATTTCTCCTAAATGGGCCAAAATATCAATCAGGGCTAAACGATAGTCCAGCAAAATCTCTTCGTTGCGCCCCTCCAGTTTGAGCTGTTGGGCAAACTCGTCCATCAGTTCCATGTGAACTTCTAAAATCTGGGAGACGGAGACGTCGGCAAAAAAGGCGTGGTTAACAAATTGGTCGATAAGATCGTTAATCTCTCCGTCCTTGGCAAAATAATTTAAAACAATCTCTCTATACTCCGAGTTGAGTCCGTCTAAAAACTCCCGTTTGTCGTCGGGGCTGAGGTTGCGATAAAAATAACTGGGGTTTCTTTTGTAGTACACACCTAAATACCCCAACCTTTCTTTGAGTTTGTCCGCCAGACGGCGCTGTTGAAGGAGGAGAAAACTTTGCGGGGATTCCGGGGGCGCCGATTTGCCGGAGACCGAGTCGCCCTGGGTCGAGGGCAAGGGACAGGCGGGCCCCAAATGAAGGTAGTGGGCGATGGCCTTGTCAATGACCGCGGGCAGAGTTTCCCAATCGGACTGTCGCAAGTGAATTTCGGCGTTGTGGTAAACCAGGGTTAAGGTTGGCGAGTCCGTCCCGCCGCCCTCAGAAGCGCCGTTCGGCTCCAGTAAAATCACCGGCAACAACCGCCCTTGCTCGTAGAGTTGGTTAAAGAGGGGCAAAATTTGACTGTCGTTCCAGACGATTAGACAGTCGATGTGCTCGGTATGGCTATCGAGAAAAGCGGTAAAGTCCGTTAAGGAATGAAGATAGGTCGAACGGTAGCGATCACTGTGGAGGATAGCTCCCAACGATAAAGTGATCGGCTCAGGTACAAATAGGCATAGGTAGAGGGGAGATTGCACAGGCTCCTAGGGTCAAGCAAGACTAATGGACTGAGGTTGAAGCGTCTTAGCGGTTAGGGACAGGAACGATTGGGGCCCCGCCCCTCAACCGTAGCACAATCCGTCTCAATAAGGGATTCGGCGCCGAAATTGCCGGCAAATCTAAAGTAAATCTAAAGAATCGGGGAAGTTGTTCTGGAGGAACGTCCCTGGGGGAAAGGACTTCGTTAGAATCTCTCGGTAAATCGTCGGCTCCCGACGCCTGTTGTTTTCCTCCCAATCCTTTGCGATGACCGACTCTACCTTTTCCTACGCCTCCCCCAGGTTGGGCCTTGACGCTAACCGGGCCGCCGCTTGGGTTCGTCGTCTGGTCTGGAAGTTAGCCCTAGCGACCCTCTTGTTAATGATGGTGGGCAGCGCCACCCGGGTGATGAACGCGGGTTTAGCTTGCCCGGATTGGCCCCTCTGCTACGGCCAATGGCTCCCCCGACAAATTGGCGATTTTCAGGTTTTTCTGGAATGGTTTCACCGTCTGGACGCGGCGCTGATTGGTCTGGGGACGTTACTGTTGGCGGGAATGAGTTGGCTCTGGCGCCGGGTTTTGCCCCGTTGGTTGCCCTGGGCGACCCTGGGGGTTTTAAGCTTAATTCTTCTCCAGGGCGCCCTAGGGGGATTAACGGTGACCCAACTTCTACGCTTTGATATTGTCACCGCTCATCTGGGAACCGCCCTGCTTTTCTTAGCGGCGCTGTTAATGATCGGCCTCGCGCTCAGTCCTTACCAAGCCCAGGGCACCGCGGGCCCCCTCCGCTTCCTCGCCCCCCTGACGGCGCTCTTGATTTACGCCCAATGCCTGCTGGGGGGCCTGGTGGGTTCCCGTTGGGCGGCCCATCAGTGCTTAAACAGCGGCGCGGCGCCCTTCTGCGGAGTTCTCCACAGCCATCTTTGGGGGATTCTGCCGGTGAGTCTGGGGATTGGGGCCACGGCTCTGCTGGCTTGGCGCACTCCGGCGCTCAATCCCCGGCTCCGGCGCCTTGCCCTCGGGGCCGCGGCGCTGTGGGCCCTGCAACTCCTCCTCGGCGTCGCCACCCTCAAGTTTCATCTCCAAATCGAACCCCTCACCATTGCCCACCACACCGTCGGCGCCGGTCTTTGGGCGGTGTTTGTCTCCCTGAGCGTTCTCTCCTGGCGGGATCTTCGGTTTAATCCTCTTTAGATAAACTCGTTTCTTT
>JAYKIZ010000197.1:0-3933 GCA_035285965.1 Cyanobacteriota bacterium
GGACGAGACCAGCCGGATCTGGCCGCCACCTTAAAATTAACCGCCGTGGCTCGCCTTTACCTCGGGCGCTGGATCGTCAACCACCAACCCAGTTGGGTCAAATTGGGCTTAGACGGCGCCGTTCAAGCCTTAACTTGGGGTTGTAACGATTTGGGGGGAACCCTGATGGAAGAACATATCACCACCCTCGCCGGCGCTCGGGGGGGCACTGGTTTAACCGTTAACCAACTTCAGGAAGCTATTGCTTCCTTACGGCGCTCTTCCGCCCAACGGACGACGACCTATGGCGAATTTAAGGCAGACGGGGCAAACGGGACGCCAGGGCCTGAAAGTCTTGGTAGAGTTGCATCAGCTTGTCGCCATTGACCTGCACTTCGGCGGTGGGATAGTTTTCCAGAATCTCAATGAGGCTCACTCGGTTATCCCCCTGGGCGGAAGTGATTAAAGCTCCCCGCAGGGCTTCGGAACTGGCCCGACCGGAAGGGGTCTGGATCACCTCGCCAATTTGAGAGAGGGCGTAGGCGCCGAGGAAACTATTGAGGAGTTGAGACAGCGCCGAGGGGTGAATGGCCACGGATTGGTTGAGCCAGCGCCGCAGATCTTCCGGGTTTTTATCGGCTAATTTCAGGTAAGACTCAAGGGCCGGAGAAACGGCGCCGGTGCGACTGAGGTCGCTCAACTCCGCCACGGCGATAGATTCCCGTAGGACGCTATATTTCAGGACGACTTTTTCGGCGGCGGCGCCGGGAAGGGCCGTCAAGAGGGTCAGCCCGAGCAATAGCAATCCGGGGAGTCGGCGAACCATCATCATAAATTTACAGTTTTTCAGCGAGTGTTTGCTTCGTCGCGATCCGCTCCCTAGATTTCCCAGAATAAAGGGACGAGAGCTAAGCGCTAGTTAATAACGGTATCCTTCATCGAGACCTGGGGAGTCCCAGCGGTCTCCGGCGCGTCGTCCCGCAGTTTAGCCAGTTTTTTGCGGGCGAAGCCCGTATCCGTTTCTAGATTGATTTGAATTTTAGGGCCAGAGCTAGCCAGGCGGACGATCATGCCGTCTTTGACGGGGATTTGGGAAATCGCTTCCCCATCCATATAAGTGCCGTTAGCGCCGATATTCACCGCTTCCCAACCTTGGGGATTTTTACGGAGTTCCAGATGATGACGAGAGACCACGGCGCTGTAGAGGACCACGTCATTGTCGGCCGCCCGCCCCACCCGGATGACAGACTCGGTCTCAAACGTCCAGTTTTGCACTGGAACGCTTTTACCGGGGAGAAGGAGGGTAAGGGTGAGGGCCGCCATGAAAGCTTCACTGCGCGAAAAATTAGTCTTATTCTAGTCTATGACGTTATCTCTTGAGCGGTTTTTCTCGGATTCGCCCCGCGGATCTGGCGCTATTCTCCGGCGCTACTTGGCCACCCAGCGGTCCATCCGTTCCCGCCAACTCATGCGCAACCAAGCCCGGATCAGAAATAAACTAAACAACCCCGTTAAGCCAAAGCCCGCCAGCGCCGCCTGGGGGTAGGGGGTGCCGAGGAATAGTACGGCGCTGAGGAGGGAAAAGCCCGTGAGACAGGCGTAAAGCAAGCACTGGAGCGCCAAGTGAATCTTTTGCAGGAGGCGCTCGGTTTCCGGGGAACGGACGGGGAATTGCAGGGCGCCCCGCTCTAGTTTTTCCTCCAAGTCCTGGAGGCTAGAGCGTCGGGTTGCCCAATTTTGGACGGATTGAATCAGGAAAGAACGGCTCTGTTGGAGCATAGTCGTCACCCAGGAAGTCGCTGGACGCCGGAGAGTCAGGCTTTGGATAAAGGGTTGGCTAGCGGCGATCAAATTATACTGGGGATCTAGCGCCCGGGCGATGCCGTCCAGGGTGGTGATGGATTTAATAATAAAGGTCATCTGGGGAGGCAGGCGGAAGGGTTGTTGCCGAAAGAGGGTATAGACTTCGTCTCCCACTTGTTCAAAGGCCCGAATATCCACGGGTTTATCCCGGAAATTATCTAACAAGAAATAAATAATCCGTTTAACGGCACTCATATCCGCCACCGGCTCAATTAAGCCCATGTAAATCAAGGTTTCTAGCACTTGATTGGCGTCTTTTTTGAGGATAGCGAAGAAGGTCTGAAGCATCTGCCCCTGGGCGATGGTTTTCACCTCCGCCATGGTGCCAAAGTCGTAGAAAATCAAAACGCCGTCCCCAGCGACGGCCATGTTGCCGGGGTGGGGATCGGATTGAAAAAAACCGTCCACCAACAGTTGTTTGAGATAAGCGCAAATCCCAGTTTGAATCACTTGATCAAGGTTAATTCCCGCCGCTTCCAAGGAGGCCCGGTCGTTAACCTTAATGCCCGGCAAATATTCCAAGGTTAAAATTCGATGGGTCGTGTAATCCCAATAAACTTGCGGCGCTTTGATTTGCGGATCGTCGCTAAAATTTTTCCGAAAACGCTCGGCGTTTTGACCTTCGTTAATATAATCAATTTCCTGAAAAAGGAGGGTAAAAAACTCTTGGTAAATCGCTTCTAAATCATACTTCTGGGCAAAGCGCCGAAAGCCGGGCAGATAGCGCCGACTCCAGCGGAGAGTGGTTTGCAAAACGGTAAAATCGAGGTTAAAGAGAGCCTCTAAACCGGGGCGCTGGACTTTCACCACCACCTCTTCCCCGGAAAGTAAACAGGCCCGATGGACTTGCCCCAAACTGGCGGAGGCCAGCGGCTCTGGCTCAAAGGATTGAAAGAATTCCCCTAGGGAGCTTCCCAATTCCTGCTCTACTAAAGCCAAGGCCGTCGCCGAGGGGAAGGGCGGCACCTGATCCTGAAGTTGGCTCAGGGCTTGAATGTACTCCCGCGGCAGTAGGTCGGCCCGAGTGGAGAGGGATTGGCCAATTTTGATAAAGGTGGGCCCCAAATGAAGCAGTCCTTTGACGACTCCTTCGGCTTGACGTTGGCGCCGGAGGCTGGAGGGACGGCCCCAGAGGCGCTCCCAGAGAATGCCTAGACTCAACCCCAGCAGAAAGCCAATAATTTGTCCCTGTCGTCTCCAGGGGGAACGAGTGGCCTGTTCCCAGGCAAAATCCGGCGCCAGGGTCATCTTAGCCAGGCTCCCCCAACCCCGTTCCCTAAGAGCGCCGGGGGACTTTCCCCGGAAGCGCCACAGTAAAGATAATCCAACAAGAATCTGTTCCCGCTAACGGCTCCGTGGCGACTTCTATCGTACCATTGAGTTGCTCCACTAGGGTTTTGGCGATGGTCAGACCTAAACCAATACCCGGAATGGCGGTGTCGATGACCCACTGCTCCCGATAAAAGGGATCAAAGAGCTGGGCCAATTGTTTCGGCGCCGCGCAGCGGCTCATCAAGTTGCGGCATTGGATTTCCAAAGCGGGTTGGTCGTAAAGGGTTCCCTCTTGAAGCGTCACCGCCACGGAGCTGTGGGGACAGGCGAACTTTTCCGCATTGGTTAACAGTTCTCGGACGATCTGTTGTAAATGGCTGGCGTTGGTTTGCAAAACGCTATCTTCGGCGCCGTATTCGCTGACCAGTTTCAAATCTTTCGGAGATTTTTCGGCCCAAAACAGACGAAATTCCTGAATAATCCGGTCTAACAGAGGCGCGACCTCTAACCGTTGCAAAAGCAAGGTGTTCGGCTCGGAGCGAAGGCTCCGCAGGCGGAGAATTTTATCGTTAATCTCATTGAGCTTGCGCCATTCTTGCTCCAAAATATCGAGGCGCTGGGTCAACATTTCCGGGGAATGACTGCGCTTGCGGAGCATTTCAATTCCCAACCGGAGCGTCGCCAGGGGATTGCGGGTCTGGTCGCTCATGATGGTGACAATATTATGGATCAACTGCTCGTTGGCTTGGCGCTGTTGCTCCAACTGATGGCGAGTGGCTTCCACCCACACTTTCACCAAGGGACTATCTTCCGCCGGCG
>JAYKIZ010000198.1:0-14586 GCA_035285965.1 Cyanobacteriota bacterium
ACTTAGGTCTTTAGCCAACATCTATGTACACAGTAGTCTCTTTCTATGGGGGGGGTATAGCAGGCCTAAGTGAATCACGAACAAGCTCCGGTTAGCTCCCCCCTTTCCAAGGGGGGTTGGGGGGGGATAACCCTTTGATTGCGTTCGCCACCCATTTAGGCCTGCTATAAGGCATTTTTTGTTGCGTCGACACCCTTTAGTAGTTCAAAAGCTTCCATTGACGTGACTCCCTCAGTATTTTATCAAAATTATATCCTAATATCGTTTTGTTCACAACCCGGATGTGACTGCTATAAAACACCGCCAACCTTGAAGGCTTACGAGAAATCACGCAAATTTTTCTTAGCTACGCTGTTTTAGGCAAGATTGCCACGCCCCTTTCTCAGAGGAAGAAGATTATGTCCCAGTTCCCTACAGCGCCTGAGCGTCGTAGGTATAAAACTCTCCCATGATCCCGAGGGTCTGGAACTGATAGCCCGGAAGCGGCGCCGGTAGGAGCAGACGGGTTTCGTAAACACTAAACAAAAGGAAATTTTGGCGGCTGGTGCTCCGGGCCACCACCGTCGTAATCTGGGGACGGCTGGCGTCCACCAGGGTTTTGCAATAACTCTGAAGAGCGCCGTTGAAGGTCAGGGGCGCCTGGGGACAGACCCGGTCTTTCAGGTAAAAACTGAGACTCTCGGCGGCGTAGCGCTCGTAGTCCCGCTGGCCGGGATTATTCAGCGCCAACAACACCCCGCAACCAGCCGCTAGACTCACCGCTAGGGCGCTCACCACCTGCAAGGGGTTGAGGGCTATCCCCGGACGCATGGCTTAACGGCCTCCCACAGTAATGGCGTCCACCTTAATATGGGGTTGACCGACCGTGACATAAATACTGCCGCTGACGGAGCCGCAGAACCCGGCGGCCAGGCCCAAATCCTGGGAAGACATGGAAATTTTGTCCATGATTTCCGTAGCGGAGCCGATCAAGGTGGCGCCCTTGAGGGGTTTGGTAATTTGTCCTCCCTCGATCAGATAGGCCTCGGAAACGGCGAAATTAAATTCCCCCGTAGCGCCGACGCTCCCGCCCCCCATTTGTTTGCAGTAAATGCCCCGTTCCACGGAGTTAAATAAATCCCCCAGGGAATAGTCCCCCGGCGCGATATAGGTGTTGCGCATCCGGGACGCCGCGGCGTAGGCGTAACTCTGACGGCGCCCGCTCCCGGTGCGGGGATGGCCGGTGCGGAGGGAGCCGGCCCGGTCGGCGATGAAGTTCTTTAAAATCCCCTTTTCGATTAACAAGGTGCGTTGGGGGGGCATGCCTTCGTCGTCCATATCCAGACTGCCAAAGGCCTTGTCCGTTAACCCCTCGTCCCAAGCCGTTAGGTTTTCATGGGCGATTTTTTCCCCTTTCTTCTCCAGAAAGGGGGTGGTTTTATGCTCGATCTGGGTGGTTTCCAAGAGGTGCCCGCAGGCTTCATGGAAGATCACGCCCCCAAACTCGTTGGCCATAATCACCGGATAGCTCCCCGATTCCACATAGTCGGCGTAGAGCATTTTCCCCGCCGATTCCGCCACCAACTGAGCGGCGCTGTCCGCGTCCCATTGCCGCAGGTAATCCGGGTCGCTGGTGTTGCCCGAGCGCCGACCGATGGATGTCCGATGCTCGCCGTCGGCGCAGAGGAGGGAGTAACCCACGGATTGAGTCAGGCGAATATCCCGAGCGAAGGTGCCGTCGCTGGCCGCGACTAAGATTTCCTGCCAGTCCCGAAAATAGGCCGCCCGCCGGGATTGGATGTGGTCGGCGTACCGAGCTAAGCGCCGGTTGGCGTCCAGTAAAATATCTCGGGTTTCAGCCAAGGGGCTACAGCGCTCCAGCCAGGTTTCCTTACCTTTGACTTGGGCATAGTCCCGCAGAAGTTCCAAATTCACCGCCGGGGTAAACGCGCCGGACGCCGGCGGCGTTAACCCTAAAATTAATAACCCCTTTTCCAGCGCCGCCTTGAGACCGGGGAAAGATAAATCATTGGTGCTCACGTAGCAGTCCGCCTTGCCCCGATAGACCCGAATACCGCAGCCCCGAGCCAGACGGGGTGTGACGCTGGTGACGGCGTCTTCCTCCGCTAGGACGCTGACATAGTTGACCCGCTCTAGGAAAAACTCCACAAAATCGGCGCCGGCGGCCCGTCCCCAGCCCAAAAGGGTAGAAAGTTGGCTCTCCCAAGCGCCGTCGAGGCGGTTGCTGGGTTGCGTCATATCCAAAGTCGGGAAATCGGGGGCGACGAGGAGAGTGGGGGTCATGGGTTAGGGACTGGCAAAGGGGCAAAGCGTTTTTGTTAGTGTAACTTAGAAAACCCCGGGGGAGGGACGGCCCTTGACTTTCTGCGGGAGTTCAGCGACATTCTCTCGGCTGAGGGACAGGATTAACGGCGTTATGTCGGGCAGGGAAATTGGCGCTATCGTTTTGGGATAGCGTCGGTTAGTCGGCGCTGGATATTCGACTCAAGCAAGGTCGGAAACTTTTTATAACTCAACAAACTACCTACGGCCCTCACAATTCCCATCCGTTGTCGCAAATGCGATTAGTCTGGGAGGGAGCGTCTGGCCTGTGTACACTGTAGCCTTAGAAAGGGGGGAACTCAATCCAAAGTCCCTCTTACAAAAGGGGATTTAGGGGGATTTCTCCAAGCGTTCGGCGCTGTGATTGCGCCGCCAGGACTGCTCCATGGCCGCTCGAATTTTTTTGGGGTCTGGCTTTTTGCCCCCCATCAGGTCGCCAAAATAAACGCAGGCGCCTTCTCCCAAAGACCAAGTGTAGGCCGCGGCCCAGGAGGCCGCCAGCGCCGACCCAAACCCCGGCACAAACTTCACCAACTCCCGCCCCACGGCCTGGGCGAAAAACCCCCCGGCAATGGCGCTGACCACGCCCCCGGCCTGGGAGGGGGAGAGGGTTTGCCCGTAGAGTTGCCCTAACAGACCCACCAGGGAAACCTGAAGCGCCGTTAAAACCGGCATGGTGGCGAAGGGAAGCGGAGCTGCAGCGAGGGTGGCCGCCGCGATGGAGAAGGCGAGAATATAACGCCGGGCCGCGTCCCGGTAGAGACTGCCTAAGCGTTTTTCCGTTTCCCCCGCCAGCAGTTGATGGATGGCCCGGGCCTCCGCCTCGGGCAAAAGCGCCGCTAGTTTTTCCCCCAGCGCCTCCAAACCGTAGAACACGGGGTTAAAGCCGTCCTCCTCCAGGGTAAAGTCCAGGAGAACCGCCTCGTCCCAATGGGGCGCGAAATTGTCCTTAATTTGTTCAAAAGCCCGAAGCAGGTCGGGAAACTCCGGCGGATAGGGAGGATGCTCCGTTTCTAACTGGGGATAGACTTCGTGGAGACAGGTCACCGCCAGCAGACAGGGTAAATGGGGATATTGACTTTTCAGTTGTCGGCAAATTTCCCCCAGGCTATCGGTGGCGAAATCCGTAATTTTCACCACTAACACTAAAATCTGGGCCTTAGCTCCCCTTTCGGGGTCTAACTCCTGAGCTAACTCCTTTAACAAATCCGCCGTCGGTTTGCCCAGATCCCCCAGCCCCACCGTATCGGTAAAAATTAGCAGAGGCAGATCTTCGGAGGGGTAGGCGTAGCGTTGGGTGTGTTGGGTGTGGGGCCGGAAACCCTGACCCACAATCTCGGCGGAGACGCCCGTTAGCCCTCGAATCAGGGAGCTTTTCCCCGCCTGGGGTTTCCCCAGCAACAGCGCCTCCGTGGTGGGCAGTTGGGCCCGGGCTTCCGCCAAAATGGCCCGAATTTCCGCCTCGTCCACCGTTAAGTGTTTAAGCAACGCCTGGCTCACAGGGGCGGTTCCGCCATCCCAAAGGCGCCGGAGGGGGTCGAGATTAATCTGGGGGAAAGAAACCATGGCGACGGCGGGGAAAAAAGCGATTACTCCTAGGGTATCAAGCCCTTCCGGCGCCGTTAATCCCCCGAGGGATCGGATTTCACAGCGTGATTCCCCGCAACTGTTGAAACAAGATTGTCGCTTGAATATCCGTCATGCTGGCGATGTAGTCCGTCGTTTTCAGGATCTGCTCGTAGGGCGGCGCCTGAGCGTCGTGAAATTCCGGGGGCAATAAATAACGAGTCAGTTTACTTTTTTTATTATCGGTAAAGATCGCATTTAAGAAATCCGTCAACAGTCCCCCCAGAACTTCATACCCCGCCACCTTCACCCGCACCACATGGGGATGGCGAAAGACGGACTGAACCGTGGTAGCTTCAATCGCCGCTAGCGCCGGGCCGTGACGGCTAAATTTTAATAAAGCCTCGTCGAAGTCCCCCGCCAAAATTTGGGGTTCCCAGTCCAAAAAAAGCTCCGCCGCCTCCGTCACCAATTCGTTAATAGCCTTGGCCCGCAAGCGTTTGATCACCTCCCCTTCGCTTCCCGCCAAATGTCCCACCGCCGCGATAGGCGCCAGTAAATCCTGGGCGGTCTGGAACGGGACATAGCCCATGTGAAACCCGTCTTCCAGATCGACAATGGAATAACAAATATCGTCCGCGGCTTCTACCAGAAAGGTGAGGGGATGACGGCGCCACCAGGGTAGGGGAGAGAAACGGGGCGCCAGACCCACCGTTTGGGCGACTTCCGTAAATAAATCTTGCTCCGCCCCGAAAAAGCCGTATTTTTGAGCGCTTTTCCCAGGATTTTCCCCTAAAACTTGGGAATCTAGATAGGCCGGACGGGGATATTTAGTAAAGGCGGCGAGGGTGGCGCAGGTCAGTTGCAGACCGCCGGGGCGGTGGGGCATTCCCAGACGAGTGAGAAAGCGAAAGCCCTGGGCGTTGCCTTCAAACAAATTCAGATCCGCTTCCTGCTCCGGGGTTAAGAGAACCTGTTGCCCTGTCTCCGAGCGCCGCCAATTCTGAAACGCCGTTTGAATCGCGTCCTCCCCAGCGTGGCCAAAGGGGGGATTGCCAATGTCGTGGGCTAAGCAGGCCACGGAGAGAATATCGCCAAAGTCGGCGCCGTCCAGATTGCGCAGACCATGGCGCCGGATAATGGTTTCCCCAATCCTGCGACCGAGGGAGCGCCCCACGCAGGACACTTCGAGGCTATGGATTAAACGAGTGCGGACGTCGGCGTTTTTAGAGAGGGGAAAAACCTGGGTTTTATCCTTCAAGCGCCGAAAAGCGGCGGAATAAACCACCCGGTCGTAGTCTTTGAGGAAATGGGTTCGCTCAAAGCCGGCGTCCTCCAATTGCGGTTTGCCGAGGCGTTTCGAGCTGAGGAGTTTTTGCCAGTCCATGGTCTAGCCTAAAATAAATCCTTCATGCCCCGCAGTTTGCCAAAGACTCGGGCCGGTTCCTGATAACCTGTGACCCTTTGTAGGGCGGCGCTGTCCCAACGCAGAAAGGGGTTGGTTTTTTTCTCGTCCTCCAGCAGAGAGGGAATGGTGGGGCGATCTTCCTGACGAAGGCGCTGGACGTCCTCCCACCGCGCCTGTAAGGCAGAGTTCTCCGGCTCCACGGCGAGGGCGAATTGAAGATTCCCCAAGGTGTATTCATGGGCGCACCAGACGCGGGTATTGTCCGGCAGGTCTCGCAGTCGAGCGAGGGAGTTTTGCATCTGCTGGGGAGTTCCTTCAAAGAGGCGCCCGCATCCTCCGGCGAAGAGGGTGTCTCCGCAAAATAAATCTCCCGCGTCCCCCGGCGCCGGGGGAGCGAAATAGTAAGCGATATGGGCGCGGGTATGGCCGGGGATAAACAGAACTAACGCTTCTCTGCCCCCGAAGACGACGCGGTCTCCGTCTTCTAAATAGACCGACTGCCCCGGCAAGCGTCCCCGGTCTTCAGCGCCGCCCTGAACGACGGCTTCGGGAAAACGGGCCAGAAGATCGCGATTGCCGCCAATGTGGTCCCCATGGTGATGGGTGTGCCAGATGCCCGCGAGTTCGGCGCCGATTCTGTCCAAAAACTCCAGCACCGGCTTGGCTTCCGCGGGGTCGATGACAACGACCTGACGGCGCTGGGGATCTTCGAGGGCGAAGATATAGTTATCTGAAAGCGCCGGAAGACGATGGATCTGCATGGTTCGGGTTGAGAGAATGGAAAAACCTTGTTTACCCCAAAAATTGGGTCTAGAGGGCGGTTTTATATTTAGGGTTGAGGCTTGCGACATTAGTATGTGATCCTAACATAATTTTTCGCTATGGCTATCGTAGTTTTGTTTTCTCAGGATAATCAGTCCCATAAAGCTCTTGTTTGAGAAGTCGGGGCCAAAGAATCAAGAAATAGAGCCACCAAACTCCAATCAATAATCCCAAGGGAAGGGTTAACCAAAGCCGATGAAAGAGAAACCAACTGCCGACGATTCCGAGAGCTCCGGTTAATAAAATTGACCAGGGCTGACACCACCGGGGTTTGTAATGCCAGGGACTAAAATCGGCGGGATTTTCAGGAAGATTAAGCATAAGGCTCCGGTTAGCTCCCCCCTTGTCAAGGCAAGGTTGGGAGGGATCAACATTGGATTGCGTTCAACGCCCATTGAGAACGCTATTGGTTGGCGGCGCTTGCAAGCCCCGAACGAGATCGTTAAAGGGTTCCCAGTCGTCCTCCTGGTCAATGGCGGCCCAGACCCGTTCAATTTCGGGACGCAGAAGCGCCGTCTCCGGGTTTTTTGCCCGCAAACGTTGGGTAATTTGGGTTAACTCATCGGCGGGAACTTCTCCTAGAGCCTGATGATAAAGGGCCCGCCAGTCGTTCCAGTCGCCGTTCCCTAAATCTTGATTTTCTAAAATAAAGGCCGGGTTCTCCCGCCAACTGGGATTAAAGTCCCGGGTCAAGTGGCTAAAAAACTGGGGGTAATGGGTTTGACTCTGGGCCAGGCAAAGCAGGGTTTGGGCGAAGAGCTTGGCGCCCAAGTCTGAGTTAATTTCCGGGCCCAAACCTAGCCGCGCCAGCAGTAACGTTTGGTAAGCCTCTCGGTACTCTTCGTCAAAGGCCTCCAGCGCCGGCGCCGAGTCTTCGAGGGGAATGACCGACGTCAGCGCCCGTTGCAGGTGCTCCAGATTCAAGCGACAAATGGCCGGTTGATTGCCAAAGGAGTATAAGCCTTCGGAATCAAAGTAGGCCGCCACAAAGCGGGGGTTATAGGCGGGAATAAAACCATAGGGGCCGTAGTCAAAGCTTTCGCCGGTAATAGACATGTTGTCGGTATTAAGAACCCCATGACAAAAGCCAGCCGTCATCCACTGGGCCGCTAGGCGAGCCACCCGTCCGACTAATTGCCGATACCACTGTTGATAGACTTCTCGGCGCTCTCCCTGACTTAGATCTAAATCAGGGTAATAGAGTTCAATCACATGCTCCAACAGCGCCGTTATCAGATCCGGTCGCCCTAGGTAGGCCAATCGCTCGAAGGTGCCAAAGCGAATATGGGAGCGGCTGAAACGAACCATCACCGCCGAGCGAGTGGGGGAGGGTTCGTCGCCCCGCCAGAGGTCTTCCCCGGTTTCCACCAAACTCAGACACCGGGAGGTGGTCACCCCTAAACCCTGTAACGCCTCCGCCGCTAGAACTTCCCGCACGCCGCCCTTGAGGGTCAAGCGGCCGTCTCCCCGGCGGGAGTAGGGGGTTTGCCCGGAGCCTTTAGTGCCAAAATCGTAGAGATAACCGTCGGTTCCCCGGACTTGCCCGTAGAGAAAGCCCCGACCGTCCCCCAAATCGGGGTTATAAATTTGACTATAGCCGCCGATCTGGCGCCCGTGGTAACGCAGGGCGAGGAAAGGACGGACGCCTTCAAAGAGGCCGAAACATTCGACAAAGTCTTCGTCTTTCACCGCCTGGGGATCGAGGCCAAGAATCGGCAAAAGGGCGTCGTTGCGAAAGCGGAGTCGGTGTAGGGGAAAGGACGCGGCCTCGACGGGGTCGTAAAATTCGGCGCCGAGGGATTCCAGCGCCGGCTCGAAGGGAAGGGAAAGGAAGGGATTGGCCACGGGGAATTCAGATTACAGATTTCAGATGACAGATTTCAGGGAAGGGAACGGTCGCAAGGCGCTTAAGATGCCAATATTAAACTAGCGTCATTCTTTTGCCACTGGTTCTATGGCGTTACCTCAACCGCCTTTGCTTCGCCCAGTTTTGGGGTTAATCCTCAAAGTTCTGGCGCCGTCCCTCATTTTGGCCCTGGCGTTGAAATATCTGGCGCCCCGTTGGACCTGGGAAGCGACGACGGCCAACGCGCTTTGGGGCGTCCTGCTGGCGCCGGGAGTGGTGATTGTCATATTAATTTGGCTCCAACTCCGGGGGGAGGACTAGGTGCGTTTTCCCCAGGCGCTGGGTTTTCTAAGTCTGCTGGCGGTTCTGGCGCTCCTCTGGCAGATTCGGAAATTGTTATTGCTTCTCTTCGCCGCCATTGTCCTGGCTAACGGGCTAAACCATCTCGCCCAGTGGTTTCAAAAACAGGGTCTCCAACGGGGACAGTCGATTCTGGCGGCGCTAACTCTCTCTGGGGGCGGGTTAATCCTTGCGGTTGCGTTAATTATTCCCCCTTTTTTAACCCAACTACAACAAGTGTTCACCCTGGCGCCCCAGGGCGCCGATCAATTTTTGGAGGAACTGCGAAACGGCGCCGCCCGCCTAGATCCGTCTTTATTGGAACTGTTACCGAATCCGAGCCAGTGGGGAACTCAACTCCAGCCCTGGGTCAATCAACTGGCGGGTCAGGGTTTAACGGTATTCTACGCCACCCTAGGGCTTCCCCTCGGGGCGCTATTACTGTTAGCGCTGAGCTTGATGCTCTTAGCTGACCCCCAGGCCTATCGTCAGGGTTTCATTCGCTTTTTTCCGGCCTTGTATCGCCCCCGGATGGCCCTGATTCTCAACCGATGCGAAGCGGATTTGGAGGGTTGGCTGAAAACGATTTTGTTGGATTTTCTCAGCATTACCCTGCTGAGCTTTGCGGCGCTTTCCCTGCTTCAGGTGCGATTGCCCCTCGCTCAGGCCCTTTTAGCGGGTCTGTTAACCCTGATTCCCACCATTGGCCCCCTCCTGAGCGTCTGCCCGCCCGCGGCTATCGCCCTCTTGGATAGTCCATGGAAAGCTCTAGGCGTCTTGATTGCCTACGCCGTTATTTATCAAGCGGACGGTCGTTTTTTGGCTCCCCGCCTCCTGGGACGGCGCTCCTTGCCCCTCGTTCGGGGCGTCCTGCTACTAGCCCAGGTTTTCTTGGCGAGTTGTTTTGGACTTTTTGGTTTGCTCCTGGCGGTTCCCTTGGCGCTGACGGCTCGGGTCTTGATTCAAGAGGCGTTGATCGGCGATATTTTAGACCGTTGGACGACGCCTTAAGCAGAGGTTTGCTTGAGTTGATTCCTCCTTCCGTCTAAACTGAGAAGCGCTGGCTCGAGACAGAAAATAGGCTAACTGTTGATATCCTCGCCTTAGAATATTTACCCCATAATCTTGCGAATGAGCGTCTCCGCTTTTGCGACTATTTCCCAGACAACGCGACTCTACCGCCCCCAGAACGTCGGCTTACTGCGACTCGCCGGCGCCGACCGGGCCCGCTTTCTCCATAACCAATCCACCCAGCAGATTCAAGCGCTAGAACCGGGACAGTGGACGGAGACGGTCTTTGTCACCTCCACGGGACGGACGTTGGATCTTGCGACCCTATTGGTAACGGAATCGGCGCTCTGGCTTCGGATCTCCCCCCAGCGCCGAGAGTTTTTGCTCCAGTGGCTCGACCGCTATATCTTTCCCCTCGATAAAGTGGCGGTGGCGGATGGCTCCGGGGAGTATGGCGTTTTAACCGTCATCGGCCCCGCCTCGGCAGAGTGGCTAGCGCCCCTCGGCGCGGTTTGGCCGGCGCCGCAAACCTTTTTGACCTGGCGCTGGCTAGACGCGGAACTGTACTTAAGTCCAGAAACAGGTCTAGATTTACCCGGCTTTACGCTTTGGTATCCCCGAGAGATTCACAGCCCATTACTAGAAGTCTTAGCGCCCTTAAGCTCCCTAGACGAAGAAGAATGGGAAACCCTGCGGATTTATCAAGGCCGCCCGGCGCCGGAGCGGGAACTGACGGAAGACTATAATCCTCTAGAAGCGGGGCTGTGGCGGGCCGTCTCCTTCGCGAAAGGTTGTTATATCGGTCAGGAAACCATCGCCCGGTTAAATACCTACAAAGGCGTGAAACAGCGACTCTGGGGGCTGGACTTTGCGGCGCCGGTGACAGCGGGAACCCCCCTAACCATCGCCGGGGAAAAAGCGGGGCTAATCACCAGCGCCGTTGGCAAACGGGCCTTGGGTTATCTCAAAACCAAAGCGGGCGGCGCCGGCGCCGCGGTTTACGCTGGGGAAATTGAGGGCGTTGTCGTCCCGGCGCCGTACCTCCGCCACGAGTATTTCCAACCCGCCTCCTCTTGACCAATATTTTGAGACCCAAAAATTGGTATTATCTCCTACTTAATTCACAATAAAAGGGCGCCTCGCCTTCGCCCCTAGGGCGCGCTTAAGCATGAAATTATCGATTATTATCCCGGTTTATAACGAAATCCAAACCTTAGACAAAGTCCTCCAAAAAGTGGCCCCGATTCTGCCCCAGATCGCCAAGGAAATTGTGCTGGTGGACGACGGCTCCCAGGACGGCACCCGGGAATGGTTGGTCGAGTCCTTCGGCCCGCCCGACACAGTCGTCCTCCTGGATCCGCAAACCTTAAAACGCTTACCGAGTCCGACTCCCGGCGCCCTGGAACTGAAAGTGATTTTCCACGGCCGCAATCAGGGCAAAGGGGCGGCGCTGAGGACGGGTTTCGCGGAATCGACAGGGGACGTGTTGATTATTCAGGACGCGGATTTGGAATACGACCCTAGGGACTGGAGCGCCATGTGGGAGTTGATCGCCGAGGGCTGGGCCGATGTGGTCTTTGGCTCCCGTTTTTATGGCAATCCTCACCGGGTTTTATATTTTCACCACTATTTAGGCAATAAAGTCATTACCAGCTTGATTGACTTGGTTTGTAATATTAATCTCAGCGATATTGAAGTCTGTTATAAAATGTTTCGCCGGGAAGTTTTAGACGGGTTAAAGCTGACCTGTAATGACTTTGGATTTGAGGTAGAATTCACCATGAAGGTGACTCGCTCCCGGCGCCGGTGGCGCATCTATGAAGTCGGCGTCTCTTACTATGGCAGAACCTACGCTGAGGGGAAGAAGATCAACTGGCGAGACGGGGTCAAGGCTCTGGGCTATATTCTCCGCTTTTGGTGGGCGCGAACCTAAGGGGTTTTAATGACCCTCTTTTTAGGCTGTGCGTCTTAAGATATTTTTTGGACTAAAACGACTCGGTTTGGGATAAATGTTCCTAAAGATCGGTCAAAAAGGCGCCGCAGGAAATCTTAGCATACCCTCAATGCCCTTCCACGGGAGGGGAATCTTAGCCGTGACTTGCCTGTGAACAATTCCCCTCCTTTGGAGGGGTGGTTCCTGAACAAGCAATACCGAAGGATGGCAGGCGTAACCTGACGGGGTGGTCTTGCTCTCTGTCATAAACCCAATGTTAAATCGCTATCCTCGGTCTCTTCTTTCCCCAAGTTAATCAGCCGACAGCCCAGTGCCGCTAACCATTGGCTCTGGTGATTGACCATGATTATCGTCAGTCGCTTTTGAACGTTCAGCGCCGAGAGGAGGTCGATAAGGGACTGACAGCGTTCCGGGTCGAGGGCGGAGGTGGGTTCGTCTAACAGTAAGATTTCTGGCTCTAGCAGTAGGGCCCGCAGGATGGTCACCCATTGTCGTTGCCCCAGGGAGAGTTGCCACTCCCGTCGCTGGCGCCAACTTTCGGGAATCTCGCCCGCGTCGTAGGCCCAATTTCGGCGCCGTTCAATCTCCGCGGAAGACAGTTTTTGCAAAGCGAGGGGATAAGCTAAAGTTTCCGCCACCGTCAGCCCCAGCAGTTTCGGCTCTTGGGGAACCAAGGCGATTCGGCGCCGGAGTTGGGCGATGGGATAGGCGTCCAGAGGGCGTCCCTGGTAGAAAATGCGGCCTTGGCTTGGCTCCCGGAGTCGGTTGAGCAGACGTAATAAAGAAGTTTTACCTGACCCGGAGGGGCCGTAAATCCCTAGGCGCTCGCCTCGGTTAATCTCTAGGGAGAAGGGCGCGAGCATAACTTCCCCGGAACAGGGGTCGGAGAGTCCCGCTTGCTCTAACTTCAAAATCGGATCTAGGGACTCGGATTGCACGGCGCTGTCGGAAGATAAACGGCCAAAAGAAACGGTAGGATTTTAGGTCTCCTACCGCTTCGGGATCAATAGACTAGGGTTACTTCAGGAAGAAAGCGATCACCTAGGTATCAAACTTCGTCCCGGGCGCCGACATAGGGATCGCCGTCGAAAGGCTGAACCCCAACTTCGGGGTATTCGTCGGTGGAAGGGCCAAAAATTCTGGCGAAGGCTTCCGTAAAATATTGCACTAAATCTTGGAAAGCTTGACCGATATTCATACGAACCTCCAATCCCTAGGGATTTAGATGGGTGGCTGAGGGCTGGGAAGGCGCCGGGCGCCGCTCTTTGTTCCTCTACCTTGATTATGGCGGCAATCTCGGGACAAATTAGAGGGGAGGGTTATAACCGTAATATTTTTTGAAAATCCCCGAACGTTATTGTTATTTTTCTTAATCTTGTGTTGTTAGGTTAAGCTCCGGGGCAGTGGATTAAGTTTTGTAAATAATGTAACGAAAAGTTAAGGCAAGGCTGGCGGCCCTAGCCCTGACAAATCTGAGAATCTGAGAAGCGGATTGTAAACAAATGTAACAAATGGGGATTAGCTCCTCACATCTGACGGAGATCGACAACGAAGACAAAAAGAGACCCCCTTGGGGATCAAGGCAATCGCTATCCAAATCGAGTAATTCAGACCCGGAGCGGCTTTGCGCTCCTTGGGGATGGAATTCAGAGTCCTGATGGAAATCTCTTTTAGGGGCTTGTCAAGTTCTATCGGCGCCGAGAATGTAAATTTATGTTACATTTTCCTCATTTTTCCTCAATATTGCTTATACTGAATGTTCACAGGGACTTGACCAGAGAATTTTCTCTACCGGCGGGAAACTGTAGCCAAACCCTTTAAATGTTGTTGTTGCGGGAGCAAATCTATGGAATTATCAGCCCAAGGAAATCTCGGCGGAATGCAGACCTTGACCGCCCTCAAAAGTTTTTCGGTCTGGACCGTGACTCTAGCGGTCTGCGGCTTGGTGGTGGGTTTTCCCCTCGTGGTCTTAATGGCGACGCTAGGGGTTTTAGCCACTTTAGTTCTTCAGTTTGTTTTACCCCTAAGCGCCGTCGTTTTGGTGACGGGTTTGCTCCTCGGCGGCAACGCCTTGGCGGTTTTACTGGGGGCGGCGCTGTTAACGCTTAAGGGCGTGCGTCCCCAGGACGTCAGTTGGCTCAGTTGGCTTCAGGAAGATAACCGACCCTCCCATCAATCGGTGTTCGCGGCCTGTCCCCTCACCTGCGAGTTGGTTCTCTAGGGACGTTTTTCAGCATGGTGGTTGCTCTGTTTTAGATTAAACCCGGTTCCGCCGGGTTTATTTTTTGGGCCGGGTTCCTATAATGGGGAGGAATTACCGAGAAATGGACTGTCATTCATGTTAGCCAGGGTCTGGAGCGCCGCTTTGATGGGGGTGAACGCCGTCCAGGTAGGGGCCGAAGTGGACGTCTCCGGGGGGTTGCCGGCCATCGCCGTAGTGGGTCTGCCGGATACCGCTGTGCAGGAGTCGAAGGAACGGGTCAAGGCGGCGCTGAAAAACAGCGGCTTTGCTTTTCCGGTGCGGCGCATTGTTATTAACCTGACGCCGGCGGATTTACGGAAGGAGGGCCCCAGTTTTGACCTCCCCATCAGCGTCGGCATTCTGGCCGCTTCCGAGCAAGTCGATCCCCAACTGCTGGGGTCTTTTTTGTTTGTGGGGGAAATGTCCCTGGACGGCAGTCTCCGAGCCGTGGCGGGGGTTCTGCCCATCGCGGCCGCGGCGAAAAAATTGGGCTTAAAGGGGATTGTCGTTCCCCAAGATAACGCTCAGGAAGCCGCTATTTTACCTGGAATCGAGGTCTATGGTTTCCGTCACCTAGCGGAAGTGGCCCGCTTTTTAGCGACGCCGGGACAGTTTCAGCCCACTGTGGCCAGCGCCGATCCCCAACAAACCGACAGCGCTCTGCCGGGGCTAGATCTTAAGGATGTCAAGGGGCAAAATCACGCTCGCCGGGCCCTAGAAATCGCCGCGGCCGGGGGTCATAATCTCGTCTTTGTGGGGCCGCCGGGGAGCGGTAAAACGATGCTAGCTCGGCGCTTGCCGGGAATTTTGCCGCCCCTTGCCTTCGACGAAGCGCTGGAAGTCTCCCAGATTCATTCCGTAGCCGGTTTACTCAAGGAAAAAGGCAGTTTAATTCGGGAGCGCCCTTTCCGCAGTCCCCACCACTCCGCTTCCGGGCCTTCTTTGGTGGGAGGCGGTAGTTTTCCCCGACCAGGGGAAATTTCCCTGGCTCACCGGGGGGTTTTATTTCTGGACGAACTGACGGAGTTTAAGCGCAATGTCTTGGAGTTTCTGCGGCAACCTCTAGAGGACGGTTT
>JAYKIZ010000199.1:0-22778 GCA_035285965.1 Cyanobacteriota bacterium
GGCGTTAGCGCCTGCCAACGGGCTTTAGCCACCCAAGCCACATCGGGAGAGCGCCGCCCGCCCCGCGGCAGTAAAAAACAGGTGGAGGAGTCAAAGACCTCGCCCAGTCGAGTTTGGCGGTTCCAAAAGATGAAGTCCGCCAGCAACTCGGCGTTTTGCCGTCCGGTTTCGCCGCCGGTTGGAGGCATAATCAACAATTCTCCCGCCGCGGTTTGTTCTATTTTCAAGTCGGGGTTGGCTTGACAGAGATCCAGAAAGGGATCTGCCTCTAGGAGAATAGGGGATCGGCGCTGAGGGGTCATCCGCTTCCAAGAGCTAGGACTTCTTTAGCTTAGCCTAGGCGCCGGCTGAATAAGCGCCCCCAGAATGTGGCGACAACGACGCCGTTTTTTTGATTGGGGACTACAGTAGAAACTACACTTGCTCGATTTTGATCTCCGACCATGACCGCCCGACCGCCCCGCTTGGTTCTGACCGCTTTTGCCCTGAGCTTAGGATTACTGGCCGCCCCCGTCCAGGCCGCCTCTCCGGTTCCCGCCGTCGAAGACGCTCCCCTGATTCCCCTGGAAGACAATCCCAAGGTGGTTGTCGATGAAGTTTGGCAGATTGTTAATCAAGATTTTGTCGGCAAGAACTTTGACCGGGAGCGCTGGACGAGCCAACGGGCCGAACTGTTGCGCCAACGCTACGACAGTCGCGCCGACGCCTACCGGACGATCAATAAATTACTGAAACCCCTGGGAGACCCCTACACCCGTTTCCTCAATCCCTCGGACTTTGCCCAACTGACCAGCCAAACCTCCGGCGAAATTTCCGGGGTGGGACTGCGTCTCGTGTTGGATAAACGCAGTAGCGAACTGGTGGTGGCGGACGCTCTGCGGAACACCCCGGCGGCCAAGGCCGGAGTGCGCCCCGGCGACCGGCTCCTGCGGGTGAACGGCAAACCCACGGCGCTGATGACTCTAGAGCAAGCTAGTCAGGAAATTCAGGGAGAAGTGGGCACGGAGGTGAGCCTCCAATTTTCCCGGCCCCAGGGAGAGGTTTTCACCGTCACCCTGAAACGGGTGCAGATTGAGTTGGACACCGTGGCCTATAGCGTCAAAACTGAAGGCAACCTGCGGGTGGGCTATATCCGCCTCGACGAGTTTAGCTCCCACGCCGCCGAGCAGATGAAAGCGGCCATCGAGGCGCTGAACCAAGAACAAATCACCGGCTATGTCCTCGACCTGCGGGGCAATCCGGGGGGACTCCTCTTCGCTAGCGTCGATATCGCCCGCATGTGGTTAGACCAAGGAGAGATTGTTTCTACGGTTGACCGTCGGGGGGGAGACCGGCACTTTAAGGCCAACCAATCTAAAATTACTAGCCTACCCTTAGTGGTTCTGGTGGATAAATATTCCGCCAGCGCCAGCGAAATCCTCGCCGGGGCGCTTAAAGAGCACGGCCGGGCCACTCTGGTGGGGACTCAGACCTACGGCAAGGGCACGGTGCAGTCCGTCCATTCCCTCTCCGACGGCTCCGGCCTAGCGGTCACCATCGCCCGCTACTATCCCCCCAGCGGCGCCGATATTAATCAAAAGGGCATTAGTCCCGATATTTACGAAGAACTGTCCATGGAGCAAGCGCTACGGCTACAACAAGACCCGTCTTTGATGGGCACCAGCGCCGACCCTCAATACAATAAGGCGGTTTCTGTGCTTCAGCGCTTCCAGCCCCCGGCCTTTGGTCAAGTTAAAACTCTCCCTAACCCCATCGGCGCCCGCCCTTAGCCGTCATGGTAAACTAGCCTCGCTCTGCTCATGTTTAGCCCCTATCGCTATGAACCTCGGCGCTCGTTTTAATCGACTGACCGGCAAAACCCGCTACGCGGCGACTCGGATCTTCCTGCAACTGCGGGGAGAAGAAATCTCGACCCTGTTAGGGACGTTAAATCGGGCGGTCTTGACGGCGCTGGATCAGGAGGGAGATTTAAAGGTTTTGGGGGAAGGATTGGTAGACGTCTGCCAGGCGCTTTTGCAACGCTCCCTCGACTGGTACGCCTCGGGGAACGAAGGGGAGGTCTTTTGGCGAGAAGAGGAGGCTGGAGACTTTTTTAACGAACTGTTTACGGACTCGGCCCAACGTTATTTGTCTGAACTGCCGGAACGCTCGGAGTTAGAGGCGGATTTGCCTCTGACCTTGCCCTTGACGCCGAACTTGGTGGTCATGTTAACGGTGGTTTACACCGGAGAAGCGCCGGATTTAGAGACGGCGTTAACCGACCCGGAAGCCTTGACCTACGGTCTAAAGGCGCTGGTCAACCTCCATTATCAGGATCGTTTAGAAGCCATCCAAATCCATTTTTCCCCGGCCCGGTTGGGGGACGTTCTTGAAGACGAACAGGTTCTGCTCAATTTCCCAGAATTGATTCCGCTCTAAATTTAACCCATCCCCAATTGTCGCAACATTCCCTGGGCCTGTTGGGCGTAGCCGCCGCCGAAGAGGTTGAAGTGATTGAGGATATGGTACAAATTGTAGAGAGTTTTGCGTTTTTCATACCCTCCTTGGGGCGGGCAAACTTCGCCATAGCCTCGATAAAAAGCGCCGGGAAAACCGCCGAAGAGTTCCGTCATCGCTAGATCGACCTCCGGGTCGCCATAATAGACCGCCGGGTCAAGAATGACGGGTTCGCCGGTGACTAAAATAGCCGCGTTGCCAGACCAAAGATCGCCGTGAACCAAGGACGGCGCCGGGCGATGAGTCTCTAAAATAGCTCTTACCGCGGGCGCAATTTCCGGTAGAGAAGGAAAAGAGCCGCCTCGCTTCCGGGCTAAACCCAATTGGTAGCCCAGACGATTTTCCAGCCAAAACTGAGCCCAGTCGTCCTTCCAGTCGTTAATTTGGGGGGTGGAGCCAATGGTATTATGCCGCTCCCAACCAAAGCGCTCTCCCCGGCCGGTTTGATGGAGTCGGGCGAGATTGCGCCCCATTTCCGCCCAGGCGGCGCTGTTCCCGGAGCTGAAGTCCAGCCATTCGAGAATCAGATAACTTTGACCAGCGCCGCTTCCGGTTCCTAGGGGTCGGGGAACCCGGATTGTTTGGGTGGCTTCCAGCGCCGTCAGTCCCAGGGCTTCGGCCTCAAACATGGGCAGTTTTTCGGCGCTGTTGAGTTTAACAAAATAGCTCCGCCCCCCGTCTAGAACCCGATAACCCTGATTAATACAGCCGCCGCTGACGGGGCGTTTTTCCCTCAGCGTAAAGGTTTCCCCCGAGAGGCGGCTAATATCCTCGCTAATGGCTTGCCAAATCATCGGATCCCCCAACCCAGTTTTTCTAAATCTAAATGGGCGGCCCCTTGGGCTAAAGCGTTTAGATCTTGCCGCTCTTTTTTCTGCAAATAAGGGACGACTCCAAGAACCGGGAGTTGGCTCAGGGATTCCAAGAGAGGAATATTGGCCCAATCCTCCAGACGCTCCTGGGACTCTGGCTCGGCGCAACTGAGCACAAAACCCCGTAGGTTAACCTGAACCTGTCGCGCCAGCGCCGTTTGAGCAAGGGCTTGCCCGAGGCATCCCAATTTCACCCCCACGACTAAAACGGTCTCTACGCGCCACAACCCCGCCAGATCCCCTAGGGTTAGTTCCTCCGTCACCGGCGAGCCTAAACTGCCCAGACCTTCTACCAGAACAAAAGAATGATTGTTTTGTAAGGCCGTTAACCCCTGCCAAATCGGCGCTAAATCCACCCTCTTGCCTTCCTGCCGGGCCGCGAGGGGCGGCGCTAAGGGGGCGGAAAATTGCAGAGGGGTCGAAAGTTCAACCCGGGAATCGGCGCCGAACAGATCTTGATACCATTCCCGGTCACCGACCCCGGTTTGCATTAACTTCATTAAGCCTAGGGATTGGGCGGGAAAAAAACGGCGCCGATAGGCCGCCAGCGCCGAAGTCAGGACTGTTTTCCCCACTCCCGTGTCGGTGCCGGCGATCAAGAGCGCGGGGGCTTGGGGCGGCGCAAACGTCATACTCATTCCTACAAATAACGACCGCAAATTTACGCTCAACAGGCCCAAAGAATCGGTGTATGATAATGGGGGAAAATTCTCCAGCCTCCGCCTTGGGAATCGGGGAAAATCCAGACCACGCACTGAGGGAGCCGCGTCTGCTGTGAGCAATACCGCTACTTTATCACGCCAATCACTTTTGTCGTCTCTACCCGATAGCAATCGTCTTCGTCTTTTCTCCGGCTCCGCCAACCCGGCGCTTTCCCAGGAGGTGGCTCGCTATTTAGGCATGGATGTGGGGCCGATGCTCCGCAAACGCTTCGCCGACGGGGAACTTTATATCCAAATCCAGGAATCCATCCGGGGCGGAGATATTTACCTGATCCAACCCAGTTGCCATCCGGTGAACGACAATTTGATGGAACTGTTGATCATGATCGACGCCTGTCGGCGGGCCTCCGCTCGACAGATCACCGCGGTGCTTCCCTACTACGGCTACGCCCGGGCGGACCGGAAAACCGCCGGTCGCGAATCCATCGCGGCTAAGCTTGTGGCTAACCTGATCACCGGCGCCGGCGCCCAGCGGGTGCTGGCCATGGATCTCCACTCCGCCCAAATCCAGGGCTACTTTGATATTCCTTTCGATCATGTGTACGGTTCGCCCGTGATCATCGACTACCTCCTGAGCAAACAACTCAGCGATCTGGTGGTGGTTTCCCCCGACGTGGGGGGGGTGGCCCGGGCCCGGGCCTTCGCTAAAAAACTGAACGAGGCGCCCCTGGCCATCATCGACAAGCGCCGTCAGTCCCACAACGTGGCCGAGGTGCTGAATTTAATCGGGGATGTGGAAGGTAAAACCGCGGTGTTGGTGGACGACATGATCGACACGGCGGGAACGATTTTGGAAGGCGCCCGACTCCTCCGCAAAAACGGCGCTCGTCAGGTGTACGCCTGCGCCACCCACGCGGTCTTCTCCGAACCCGCCATCGCCCGGCTCTCCAGCGGCATGTTGGAGGAAGTGATTGTGACCAATACCATTCCCATCCCCGAAGACCATTTATTTCCCCAACTGACCATCCTTTCCGTCGCTAACCTGCTGGGAGAAGCCATCTGGCGCATCCACGAGGAAAGTTCCCTCAGCAGTATGTTTCGCTAACGGACATTTTCTGGCCGTCGCCTCCTCCACGACTGAAGCCAGTTCCAGTCGGCGCCTGGGTTAAGATCGACACTATCTCTTACCCTGGCGCGCATTCTCCATGACCCTGGTTTCCCTACTCCGTCACCTCCAACAGTCTCCCCTAACGGGGGAATTGGCCCAAAAGCTGACCCAAAATCGTTCTTTGGCGCTGAGCGGCATTCCCCGGCTCCCCAAGGGGTTAATGGCGAGCGCGCTAGCTCAGACCGAAGGGCGTCATCTCTTGGTCGCGACGGCCACCCTAGAGGAAGCGGGGCGTTGGGCGGCCCAGTTGGAGTTGATGGGCTGGAGCGCCGTTTATCTCTATCCCACCTCCGAGGCGTCGGTCTATAGCCCTTTGGGGCCGGAAACGGAGATGGTCTGGGGGCAGTTGCAGGTTCTCGGCGCTTTGCTTCAAGCGGAAAACCCGGTGGCGGTGGTAACCACGGAAAAGGGACTTCAGCGCCATTTACCGCCGAGGGAAGCGTTTAGCCAATACCAGTTATCGCTAAGCGTCGGGGAGAGTTTGGAAAGTCGGGTTTTGGAAACCACCCTAACTCGCTTGGGTTACGAGCGGGTGACCACCGTGGAAACGGAAGGGCAATGGAGCCGCCGGGGGGACATTGTCGATCTTTTTCCGGTGGCGGCGGAGTTGCCGGTACGACTGGAGTGGTTTGGGGACGAGTTGGAAAAATTGCGGGAGTTTGACCCCTCGACTCAACGCTCTTTGGATCTGATTGACTGTTTGACGCTGACGCCCGTTAGTTTAGACCGCTTAATCCTCGACGCCCTAGGGGAAGAGCTGGCGCCGACGGCGGATAACGCCTTGCCCTGGCTGGGCCTCGCCTTCCCGGAACCCGCCTCTTTGTTGGATTACCTGCCCGCCAATACCTTAATCGCCCTGGACGAGCCGGAACAGTGTCAGCGCCACGGAGAGCGCCGTTACCAGACGGAGCAGGAAGATTGGCAAGCCCTAGAAAACCCAGATTTACCCCCCATCCACCGTTCTTGGGAAGAGATTTGCGGGAACCTAAAAACCCGATTTTTAACCCTGACCCTCTCGGAACTGAGGGAAGACGGAGACGGGAGCGTCAACCTAGAGCGCCGTCCTTTGCCCATTACGCCCCACCAGTACGGCAAACTGGCGGAGATTTTGCGGGGCAAACGAGAAATTTACTCCGGGATTAATTTAGGGAATTACAACGCCTGGATCATTTCCGCCCAGCCTAGCCGGACAGTTTCCCTACTTCAGGAGCACGACTGCCCGGCCCAATTTATTCCCAATCCTAAGGATTACCCGGCCATCGCCAAATATTTAATCCAAAAAACGGCGGTGGCGCTGAAATATAGCGGCGTGGCGGAGTTAGAAGGCTTTATTCTGCCCACCTATCGCTTAGTTCTCGTCACCGACCGGGAGATCTTTGGTCAACACGCCCTAGCGACCCCGGAATTTATCCGCAAACGGCGCCGGGCCGCGTCCCAGGTGGTGGATCCCAATAAACTTTCCCCCGGCGATTATATTGTCCACAAAAGCCACGGTATTGGTAAATTTGTCAAGTTAGATAGTCTCGCCACTCGGGAATATTTAGTCATTCAATACGAAGACGGCCTCCTGCGGGTGCCCGCCGACAGTTTGGATAGTTTATCCCGCTACCGCCACACCGGAACCCAACCGCCGGTTCTGCATAAACTGGGAGGCAAAGTCTGGGAAGCCACCAAAGCTAAAGTTCGCAAAGCCGTTAAAAAGTTAGCCGTCGATTTGCTTAACCTCTACGCCCAACGGGCTCAACAAACCGGTTACGCCTACCCCGCGGACACCCCTTGGCAAGCGGAGCTAGAGGATTCTTTTCCCTACCTGCCCACCCCCGACCAACTCAAGGCCGTGGAGGACGTCAAACAGGATATGGAAAGCGAGCGCCCCATGGATCGGTTAGTTTGCGGCGACGTCGGCTTTGGCAAAACGGAGGTGGCGGTTCGGGCTATTTTTAAAGCCGTCGCCAGCGGGCATAAACAGGTGGCGCTCTTGGCGCCGACGACGGTTTTAACCCAGCAACATTACCATACCCTCAAGGAACGGTTCGCGCCCTATCCGATTACCCTGGGGTTACTGAATCGCTTTCGGGCCGCCTCGGAGAAAAAAGATATTTTAGAGCGTTTGGCGTCGGGAGAATTGGATATTGTGGTGGGCACCCAACAGATTCTCAACTCCCGGGTGAAGTTTAAAAATTTAGGTCTGTTAGTCATTGACGAAGAACAGCGCTTTGGCGTCAACCAAAAGGAAAAAATTAAGACCCTGAAAACCGAAATCGATGTCCTGACCTTAACCGCGACGCCCATTCCCCGCACCCTCTATATGTCCCTCTCCGGCATCCGGGAAATGAGTTTAATTACCACCCCGCCCCCCTCCCGTCGGGCCATTCAAACCCATCTCTCCGCCTATAACCCGGAGGCGGTCAGAACCGCGATTCGCAACGAGCTAGACCGGGGCGGTCAAGTTTTCTATGTGGTCAGCCGCATAGAAGGGATTGAAGAAGTCAGCGCCCAACTGCGGGAGATGGTGCCCGGCGCTCGCATCGCCCTCGGTCACGGCCAAATGGAAGAATCGGAATTGGAAAGCACGATGCTGGCCTTTAATAACGGCGAGGCGGACATCCTCGTTTGCACCACCATTATCGAAGCGGGTTTGGATATTCCTCGGGTCAACACGATCATTATCGAATCCGCCCAACGTTTCGGCCTAGCGCAACTCTACCAACTACGGGGCCGGGTGGGGCGCTCTGGCGTCCAGGCCCACGCCTGGTTGCTTTATCCCAGTAAGGGGGAACTAAGTGAAACCGCTAGGGCCCGGTTGCGGGCCCTACAGGAATTTTCCCAGTTGGGTTCCGGTTACCAGTTAGCCACTCGGGATATGGAAATCCGCGGAGTGGGCAGTCTCCTCGGCGCCGAGCAGTCGGGGCAAATGGAAGCCATTGGCTACGAACTCTATATGTCGATGCTTCAGGAGGCGATTCAGGAAATTCAGGGGCAGGAAATTCCTCAGGTGGAGGACACTCAAATCGATCTCTCCGTCACCGCCTTTATTCCCAACGACTATATCCCGGATCTGGAGCAAAAAATGGCCGCCTACCGCCGCATTACCGCCATTCAATCCCCTCAAGAATTGGTGACGGTGGCGCTGGATTGGAGCGACCGCTACGGCCCCATGCCGGCGCCGGTGGAGCAGTTGTTTAAGGTGATTAAACTGAAGCAGGTGGCCAAATCCCTCGGCTTTTCCCGGGTTAAAGTGGAGGGTAAACAGAATGTGGTTTTGGAAACGCCGATGGAGGAGCCGGCGTGGAAACTGCTGGCGGAAAATCTGCCCCAACATCTCCAATCCCGCTTTGTCTATAGCTCCAAAAAGGTGATTGTGCGGGGGTTAGCAACCCTCAAGGTGAGTCAACAGTTGGATAATCTGATCGACTGGCTGGATAAAATGAAAGGTGCTTTGCCCAGTTCTAAAATGAACGGCGCCGGTTAGAACCGTATGGAAAAATTACCGCCGGCTAAACGCCCCGAAACCCCTCCGTCGATTCCGCCTCTTCCCGAAGGTTAAGGCGAGGAGCTGGTTCCCGCCCTCGGTAACTCAGTCCCGCGCCGACCAAGAGCAAAAGCCCCCCGCCGTACTGGGCCAGAGTCGGCGCTTCCCCCAGAATTAAATAGGCGAAGAAAATCCCCAAAATAGGGTTAACCAGGGTGGCGAGATTAATTTGGCTCAAAGCGGCGCCTTTAAGACCCATCAGCCAGGTCAACTGCCCCCCCACCACAATCACCGCGGCGTAAACCGTCATCCAGCGCCAGAGGATCGGCGTCCAGGCGTCGGCGAAATGTTCCGGGCCGTAGAGCGCCAACGCGAACAGGAAAAAGACCAGGGTGCCCAGCGCCGTCCGATAGACCAACACAATACCGAGGGGAATGGATTGCAATTGGGCTTTATCCGCCACCGTCCCCAGCGCCGCGATCAGCGCCGCCAAGGCGACAAAAAGTTCTCCAGTTCCTAAGCGTAGTCCCATCATCTCCATCTGGGTCGAAGAGCCGCCAAACCAGACCGCCAGCGCCACCCCCCCCAAGGAAACCCAAGAGCCGAGAACCGCCCAGCCGTTGGGACGGACTTTGAGAATAACGGCGCTGAGGATCAAGATAAAAATGGGCTCCAATCGCCCCACTAAAATGACATTGGCCACCGCGGTCTGTCGGAGCGCCGCAAAAAATAAGGCCGGCGCCGCCGCTCCGGTTAAAATACTGGTGATCGTTAAATTGAGCCACTGGCGCCGAGTCAGACCTTTCAACACCGCCGGGCGCCAATCGGCGCGGAAAATGGCCGCCATTAAAATCAGAGCGCAGAGGTTGCCCACAAAGAGGACATTGCACAGGGAGATGGGATTGCGCCCCTCAATCAAATGGGACTCCCCCAATTCCACTAATTTGCGAGTGACGGAACTGGCCGCGGCGAAAATGACCGTCGCCGCCCCCAAATAGACGGCGCTAGGGATACGCCGAGACCAGAGCGTCCAGGAAAAGTCGGGTTTCATGGGGGTTAGAGCTTGACCAGCCTACGGAGGGACGCTAGGAGAGAAGGGGGAAAAGTCTTGCTGATGACGGCGCCGCGGATGGATTAGGAAAAATAATCATTGGGGCTACAAATTGTAATCTAAAAAACCGTCAATGGATTGCATAGCGCGTCTCCCCCCCATGATAAGATCGACTCCAGAAAACAGATAGTTGCTGGGTTGCCGCAGAAATCTCTCGTCACCAAATAACTAGATTAACTCTTGGTCTCCCTGGGGACGCAGGTTCTTTATGGCCATTTTTCCCCTCAGAGTCCGCCCTACTTAAACATTTACGGAGGAAACCCCCACATGGTACAAGCCAAATCCAAAGCGGGATTTGAGGCAGGCGTTAAGGACTATCGCCTGACCTATTACACCCCCGACTATACCCCCAAGGACACAGACCTGCTGGCCTGCTTCCGCATGACTCCCCAACCCGGCGTTCCTCCCGAAGAAGCGGGGGCGGCGGTGGCGGCGGAATCTTCCACCGGAACCTGGACCACCGTTTGGACTGATAACCTGACGGATTTGGATCGTTACAAAGGGCGTTGCTACGACATCGAACCCGTCCCCAACGAAGATAACCAATATTTCGCCTTTATCGCCTATCCCCTCGATCTCTTTGAAGAAGGCTCCATCACCAACGTGCTGACTTCCTTGGTGGGGAACGTCTTTGGCTTCAAAGCTCTGCGCGCTCTGCGTTTGGAAGATATTCGCTTCCCCGTGGCGCTGATCAAAACCTTTCAAGGCCCTCCCCACGGCATCACCGTCGAGCGGGACAAACTGAACAAATACGGTCGTCCCCTGCTGGGTTGCACCATTAAGCCCAAACTGGGTCTCTCCGCCAAAAACTACGGTCGCGCCGTTTACGAATGTCTCCGGGGCGGTCTGGACTTCACCAAAGACGACGAAAACATCAACTCCCAGCCCTTCATGCGCTGGCGGGACCGGTTCCTGTTCGTTCAGGAAGCCATCGAGAAAGCCCAAGCCGAAACCAACGAAATGAAAGGTCACTACCTCAACGTGACCGCGGGCACCTGCGAAGAAATGCTGAAACGGGCGGAGTTTGCCAAAGAGATCAAAACCCCCATCATCATGCACGACTTCTTCACCGGGGGCTTCACCGCCAACACCACCCTGGCCAAATACTGCCGGGACAACGGTCTTCTGCTCCACATTCACCGCGCCATGCACGCGGTGGTTGACCGGCAGAAAAATCACGGGATTCACTTCCGCGTCCTCGCCAAGTGTCTGCGTCTCTCCGGCGGCGACCACCTCCACTCCGGCACCGTGGTCGGCAAGTTGGAAGGGGAACGGGGCATCACCATGGGCTTCGTGGATCTGATGCGGGAAGACTATGTTGAGGAAGACCGCTCCCGGGGGATTTTCTTCACCCAGGACTACGCCTCTCTCCCCGGCGTTATGCCCGTCGCCTCCGGCGGTATCCACGTTTGGCACATGCCGGCGCTGGTGGAAATCTTCGGCGACGACTCCTGCTTACAGTTCGGCGGCGGCACCCTGGGTCACCCCTGGGGCAACGCGCCCGGCGCCACCGCCAACCGGGTCGCCCTGGAAGCCTGTATCCAAGCCCGGAACGAAGGCCGTAACCTAGCCCGGGAAGGCAACGACGTCATCCGGGAAGCCTGCCGCTGGTCTCCCGAACTGGCCGCCGCCTGCGAACTTTGGAAAGAAATCAAGTTCGAGTTCGAGGCCATGGACACCCTCTAAATCAGGAATCAGGGAACAGTTATCAGTTATCGCTAGTTTATAGCCCCCCTTAGAAAGGGGGGTTGGGGAGATGACCCCTCCGGGAATCCTTGACTTGAGGATGGCGAGGGCAAAGGGTTAAGACTAAACAGTTTTCCCCAAGGAAAACCGCTAGTTATACCGGAAAGCCCCTTTCTCCTCTGATACCTGATCCTTGATTACTGTCACCTGATTTCCGGGGAGTCGTTCATGCAAACCAAGCACATCGCCCAGGCAACGGCCCAAGTCCTCCAAAGTTACCTGACCTACCAGGCGCTCCGTTCCATCCAAGCGGAGCTGATGGAAACCAATCCTCCCCAAGCGATTTGGCTCAGCCATTACGCCGCCAGCCATAATCTTCAGGACGGCGAAGCGTTCCTTGAAGGGTTGCTCGGGGAAAACAAGGAACTGGTCTTACGCATCCTAACGGTGCGGGAACACTTAGCGGAGGCGGTGCTGGACTTTCTACCGGCGATGGTGCGGAGCGGGATCGCCCAGGCTAATACCGAGCGCCGGCGCCACCTCTTAGAACGACTCACCCAAATCCTCCCCGATTCCCAAGACCGGGAATCGGATTCTCCCAACCTTCCTCCCCCTTAACCGATCATAGGATTCTCAACCGATGAAAACCCTCTCCAAAGAGCGCCGTTACGAAACCCTCTCCTACCTGCCCCCCCTCACCGACCAGCAGATTGTCAAGCAAGTCCAGTACCTGATCGACCAGGGCTTCATCGCCGGGGTGGAATTTGAAGAAAACCCCCTCCCCGAAACCCACTTCTGGACCATGTGGAAACTGCCCTTCTTCGGCGGCGCTTCCGCCCAGGAAATCCTCTCGGAAGTGCGGGAATGCCGCTCCGAGTACCCCAACGCCTACATCCGGGTTATCGGCTTCGACAACATCAAGCAGTGCCAAACCATTAGCTTCATCGTTCATAAGCCCAACCAATCCCAGGGGCGCTACTAAGGCCTAGCCCTTAAACCAAATACAAAAAGACACCCGCTCCGGCGGGTTTTTTGTTGTCCAGCCCCCTCGCTAATTTTTTTTCCTGCCATAGCCTTGCCTTTTTGACAACATTCTGTTACATTTATTTACATAAACCCCTGCGGATCTTAACCTTACTTTACAAAACCATGAACAACGAAACCAACGGCAAATTCGGCTTCACCACCTTTGCGGAAAACTGGAACGGCCGCCTGGCGATGATCGGTTTCTCCGCCGCTCTGATCCTCGAACTCGTTTCTGGTCAAGGCGTTCTGCACTTTTTCGGCATTCTTTAAGACTTCGATTTTCGTAACCTCCGTCAATCTCATGGCAAAGCCGGGCCCTAGAAGCCCGGTTTTTTTTTGCCTTATCACAGCGCCGGCGCCGGAAGAAGCGGTTCCAGCGCCTCCCAACCCAACCCCTGACGCAGAACTTCCGGGGTCTTACCGGACAAATCCACGATACTGGAGGTCTGGTAACCCATTTCCTGGTCGTCGTCGAGGATGATGTCCACCAACTTATCTAAATGAGCAAACAGCGCCGCCTTTTCCAGATCTAAATCTTCCAGATCCGGCAGATGGGCGGAGGTGGAGATAATGGGGTTGCCCAGGGTTTGCAGAAGCGCCTGGCAGAGAGAACTATCGGGCACCCGAATGCCGGTGGTTTTCCGCTTGGGGTTCATCACCAATTTGGGCACCAATTTAGTGGCGGGCAACAGAAAAGTATAGGGGCCGGGGATCAGGCGCCGCATCAGGCGGTAGTTAAAATCCGTCACCTGGGCGTATTCGGCGATATTGGAGAGGGAAGAACAGAGAAAAGTGAGGGGCTTATCGTTGGACAATTGTTTGAGTTGCCGAACCCGTTGCACGGCGCCGCGATGGTTGAGGTCGCAACCGATGGCGTAAACCGTGTCCGTGGGGTAGAGCATTATGGCGCCGTTGGTTAACGCCTGGGCGATGCTGGCGATACTCCGCTGTTGGGGGGTTTGGGGATGGAGAGTGTAAAGGACGGCCATAGGGAGTTGGGGCGAAATGAAGGGAGAGGGCGTTGTCAAGCCACAAGAACCGGCCAGTCTTTACCTCAGAGCGAACCCTAGGCCTTGAGGATGTTCCCAACCATGAACCAACACAGACGTTAAAAACGGCTCTCGGCGTTTGGGAACCTTTCGGAAAATGGCTCAGGCGGGATTTGAACCTGCGACCTTGGGCTTATGAGTCCCCTGCTCTAACCACTGAGCTACTGAGCCGTCAGCAATGCGCTTTTATGATTATACCGAAAAAAGGGCCGTTGACGATTTACCGGGACGCGGTTTCTTAGCGGCAAGTCTTATCTTCCCTCCGTACCAGTTTGTCGAAACCAAAAGCTGGCGACGATGATCCCCAGAATGGCGAGCGCCGCCATGGGATAGAAAACAGAGTTATAGCTCCCGAAGACCTCCCGAATGCGACCGATGAGCAAGGTTCCTAACAACGCGCCGGCGCCGTAGGCGGTAAAGACGACGCCGTAATTTTGGGCGTACCGCTCGGGATTAAAAAAACGGAGGGTCAGGGTCGGCGCCATGGCCAGCCAACCCCCGAGACAGAACCAAAAGAGAGAAAACCCAACCAGATAGGCGGCTACTGACCCCTTTTGGGCCCCGGCCATCAACAGACAGGCGATTAAGATCAGGACATAGGAAAAAATCGCCACGTAGCGAGGCTGGAAGCGGTCGCTGAGCCAACCGAAGAGGGGGCGACTAACGCCGTTAAAGAGGGCGAAGAGGGAGACGCTACTGGCCGCCACAGCGGGATTAATGGCGATAATTTCTTGCCCCACGGGACTGGAAATACCAATGGCGCTTAGCCCCACCAGCGCCGCGATGGCGTAGCAAATCCATAGCCCGTAGAAGGCGCGACTTTTAAACAACGGTCTGGAATCGGCCCGGGAGGAAGAGAGCGTCAAGGGTCTCGATCCTGACGGGGGACTCCAGCCCTGGGGCGGCAACTTCATTGTCAGGGCAATGGCGAGAATGATCAGCGTAAAGGCGATTCCCAGAATTCGCAGAGCGCCGCGAACGCCGTAGGCGCCGATCAGGTGATTCGCCAACGGCACCGTAATTAAGGGAGAAACGCCAAAACCAATAATCGTCAATCCCACCGCTAAGCCCTTCTTGTCGGGAAACCAGCGGGAGACCACCACCATGGGCACGCCGTAGGTCACGCCAATGCCGGCGCCGGCGATGATCCCGTAGGTGAAAATTAAGCCGCCAATGTGGGTGGCGAAACTGGCGAGAATGTAGCCCGCGCCCACAATGATTCCGCCAATGGCGGTGGTGAGACGGGCGCCGAGGCGGGGAATATAAAAGCCCGTAATGGGCATGAAGATGGCGTAGGAAAGAAGGACGAACGTATAGGGCAAGAGGCTAGCCGCGGGGCTAACGCCCAATTCGCGCTCTAGGGGGGTTCTGAAAATGCTCCAGGAATAGACGCTCCCCAGACACGCTAAAACCGCCATGCCGAGGGGAATAAAAAACCATCTTCCCCGCTCCGGGGGTAATCCGAAAACAGTGGTCAGGGGGCCGGACTGGGTGGCGGCGCTCATAATGGCTCCGAGAAAAAACTAAGGTCTGAAAAACTAAGAACGGCGCCTAGGCCTCTCTTAATATTGCCTACTTTACTGAACTGTCGGAAATCCAAAGCGCCGTATTACACTAAGAGCAGTTCCGCCCCTCATTCTCGCCCATGGAAATTCAACTCCAGATCCAGCGCCAACGTCCCCAGGGCGTTCCCTATTCCCAAAGCTACCGTCTGGAAGTCGACCCCAGCGCAACCCTACTGGACTGTTTACTGCAACTGAAGGGAGAACAAGACGGCTCCTTGACGTTTCGCAAGAATTGCCGCAACACCATCTGCGGCAGTTGCGCCATGGTCATTAACGGGCGCTCGGCGCTGGCCTGTAAGGAGAACGTGGCCGGGGAATTGCGAGCCTTTCCCGACCAAACCGAGGGAGGTCTGCCGGTCATCACCGTGGCGCCCTTAAAAAATTTACCGGTGCTTAAGGATTTAGCCGTGGAGATGGCGCCCTTTTGGCGGGATTTGGAAGCCGTCGCCCCCTATCTGCAAACGGAAACGCCGCCGCAGGGGGAAGAATTTCGTCAAACCCCGGCCCAACGTGAACAACTCAACGCCCTAGGGAACTGTATTCTCTGCGGCGCTTGCTATTCGGAATGCAACGCCAAACAAGTTAACCCGGATTTTGTCGGCCCCCACGCCCTGGCCAAGGCTCAGCGCCTGCTAGGGGATAACCGGGATCAGGCGGACGCCCAGCGACTTGCGCAATACAACAGCGCCGTCTCCGGGGTCTGGGGCTGTACTCGCTGTTATCAGTGCAATGACGTCTGTCCCATGGAGGTGGCGCCGATGGATCAAATTGGCAAAATCAAGCAACGGATTTTGGCCCAGGAAAGCGCCGCCAGCAGTCGCCCGGTGCGCCACCGCAAGGTCTTGGTGGATCTGGTCAAGGCCGGCGGCTGGGTGGACGAGCGCAAGTTCGGCGTCTATGTGGTGGGGAACTACTTCCGGGATCTGGGGGGCATCGCCAGCGTCTTGCCCCTGGGCTTGCGACTCCTCGTTAATGGCAAGTTTCCCTTTACCTTCCATTCTTCCCAGGGAACCCGGACGGTAAAGGCGCTGATCCAACGGGTCGAAGCGGATTTGTCCCAAACTTGAATCGCCTGCTCAAAGATAGTCCAAGTTTACGAAATTATTTGGAGGATTATCTGCCCGAGGGATACGCCGAGGGATACGCCAAGGGCAGGAAATTGGCCGCCCAACACGCCCAACTGCCCCTAGCAACCTTTCCCGAGGCTCCCATCGCCGGGTTAGAGCCGGTTTTAGACGAGGATTGGTTGCCGCGCTAAAGGGTTCTAGCTCTGGGATTCCGTCTTGACAAAATCGGCGATCACCAAAGGGGCGCTGTCCGTTTCCCCCAAAGGAGCCGGCGCTTCTTCGTAGGGCGGCGCCTGTCGGGCGTCCGTAATCAGCCAATCCAGCGCCGCGGCTTGGACGTCGATGGCGGCGCCGGTTTTATCGACGCAGTAGCGCCCGAAGACCAATTTATCCACCAGCCGCACGCCGGGGCCCAGCCGGGAATATTCAAAAATCACGCTGTTATCCACCACGGCGCCGCTACAGATCCAACAACTGGGGCCGATCATACTGGGCCCAATGATGGTGGCGCCGTCTTCGACGCGGGTCATACCGCCGATATAGACGGGGCCCTGAATATTGACCTTATCCCAGTTGACCGCCACATTAATGCCGGTAAAGACTCCCGGACGCACTTCAATGCCGGGAATCTCCACATTTTTAATTTCCCGTAACAAGACCCCCCGCACCGCTTCCCAATAGTCCGGCACTTTACCGATATCCACCCACTCAAAATCCATATTGACCGCGTAGAATGGCGCTTGTTTTTCCACCAGTTGAGGGAAAAGTTGACTCCCTAAATCATATTCCTGATTGGAGGGGATATAGTCGATAATCTCCGGCTCGAAAATATAAATACCCGTGTTAATTTGGTCGCTCAGCGCCGCCTCGACGCTGGGTTTTTCCTGGAAGGCCTTAATCCGTCCGTCTTCGTCCGTCACCACTACCCCGTAACTGGAGACCAATTCCCTGGGAACAGTTTTAGTGATGATCGTGGCCAACGCCCCCTTTTCCCGGTGGAATTTCACCGCCGCCGTCAAATCCAAATCAATCAGCGCGTCGCCGCAGAGCACCACAAAAGTCTCGTCAAAAAAGGGGTTAAACTCCTGAATCCGCTTCAACCCCCCCGCCGATCCCAAGGCTTCCCCCTGCAAATCTCCATCGACAATTCGCCCCTCGAAAGAGTAGGCTATCTGCACGCCAAAACGTTGGCCATCCCGAAAATAACTTTCAATTTCTTCGGCTAAATGACTCACATTGACCATGATTTGATCAAAGCCGTGTTGACGGAGCAGTTCCAACAAAAACTCCATTACCGGCTTTTGAAAAATAGGAATCATGGGCTTGGGAATGGTATGGGTGATGGGTCTGACCCGCGTTCCTTTCCCCGCGGCCAAAATCATGGCTTTCATGGCGTCCTATCCTCAATTGACCGCGGTCAAAGCGGTCGTTGCACTTGGCTAGTTTACCATTTCCTGGACGTTTTCCCGGAAAGTTCTCCTCGCTTGTCAAGGGCGGGGGCCTAGGGTAGCGTAGTTAACAGCGCCGTCTGTCCCCCGGCGCCCCGTCCCCAATTCCCTATGGCAGACTTTTTACTCCAGCACAGTTGGTTAATCCCCCTTTATAGTCTGGCCGGCGCCGTTTTGACCCTGCCCTGGTCTTTTCGTCTGATCCGCGCAACCGGGCCCCGTCCAGCGGCGTACTTTAATATTTTGATGACCCTGATTTCGGCGCTCCACGGGTTGGCGGCCTTAACCGCGGTCTGGGGACAACCGGCCCGACAGTTGGTCTGGGACTGGCTGACGGTGGCGGATTTAAACCTTTCCTTGTCCGTGCAAATTTCCCCCGTGACTATCGGAGCCCTGGAAGTGGTGACGGGGGTTAGTTTTCTAGCCCAACTCTACGCCCTGGGCTATATGGAAAAGGACTGGTCCCTAGCTCGTTTTTACGGACTGCTCGGCTTTTTCGAGGCGGCGCTGGGGGGCATCGCCCTCAGCGATTCTCTCCTGTTCAGCTACGCTCTGCTGGAGATGCTGACCCTCTCCACCTATTTATTGGTGGGTTTCTGGTACGCCCAACCCCTAGTCGTCAGCGCCGCCCGGGACGCCTTTTTAACCAAACGGGTAGGGGATATTATTTTACTAATGGGTCTAGTGGCGCTCTCCAGTTACGGGGAGGGGTTAACTTTTTCGCAACTGGAAACCTGGGCCGCTAGCTCCCCGATTCCCCCCCTAACGGCGGCGCTGTTGGGGTTGTCTCTCATCGCCGGGCCCACGGGGAAATGCGCTCAGTTTCCCCTCAACCTCTGGCTGGACGAAGCCATGGAAGGCCCGAACCCGGCGGGGATTATGCGAAATTCTATTGTCGTTTCCGCCGGCGCCTACGTCTTGATTAAGCTCCAGCCGGTTTTTACCCTCTCTCCCCTTGCGGCGGGAACTTTAATCACCCTCGGCGCTTTTACCGCCGTCACCTCGTCCTGTATCGCTCTGGCCCAGATTGACATCAAACGAACGCTCTCCCACTCCACCAGCGTCTATTTAGGCTTAGTCTTTATCGCCGTGGGGCTGGGGGACGTGGATATCGCCTTTTTACTGCTCTTTAGCCACGCCTTGGCCAAAGCCCTGCTCTTTATGAGCGCCGGCGCCGTCATTACCACCACCAGCAACCAAAACATTATGGAAATGGGAGGCCTTGGCTCCCGGATGCCCGCTACCACCACGGCCTTTCTTGTCGGCGGTCTAGGGTTAATCGCTCTCCTGCCCTCGGGGATGTTCTTCACCTGGAGTCGTTGGTTCAATGGGGATTGGGGCGTCAATGGCTGGCTCTTGGCCCTATTGGCGGTTGTTAACCTACTCTCGGCGCTCAATTTAACCCGCGTCTTTCGTTTAGTCTTCCTGGGCGTCGCCCAAGCGAAAACCCGCCGGGCGCCGGAGGTGGCTTGGCCCATGGCGGTTCCGATGGTCAGCCTGATTTTGTTGACGCTCTGCGCCCCCTTAGCTCCCTTAACCTGGCCCCTCTGGCTTTCCCCGAACCCGCCGCTTCATCGGGAATTAGGCGGAATTTTAAGTCAAGCGCCGGCGCTATTGATGCTGACGGGAGTTGTGGGCATGGGTATCGGTTTTCTGCTCCCCCTGGGACGAGCCTGGTCCCGTCCCACCCTTCTGCCCTTGCGTTTCTTTCAGGATCTTTTCGCCTACGATCTCTATCTAGACCGGATCTATTCCGTCACCATCGTCGCCGCCGTGAGCGCCGTCGCCAAAATGAGCGCTTGGTTTGACCGTTACGTCATCGACGGCGCCGTTAATTTAGTCAGTCTGGCGACCCTCTTTAGCGGTAGCGCCTTGAAGTACAATGTGTCTGGCCAGTCCCAGTTTTATCTCCTCACCATGCTGGTGGCGCTAAGTCTCCTCTTTTGGTTTACCCTCAGCGGTCAATGGGAGGCCATTAGCCAGTTTTGGGGCGGCTGGCTGAGCGGCGCTTCTTAATGGGACGCGGCGCCGGCGCCGACTAAGGCAGAAGCTCTAAAAGCTATAGACGTATCTCCCTCGGCTAAACTTCGGTAAACTAGGGGCGTACTCCTGGTTAGCGGCCGATGAGCGCGAAAAACGATACTCTTCCCCTCTTACTGGCCTTAGCGCTTACTGGAACCGTTGTGGGGGGCGGCGCCTGGTGGCTAAGCCGACAATTTAGCTCTCAACCTTCAGCGCCGACAGCGGGGCCGGGGTTTCAAAGCGCGGCCAACGTCCCGGCGGGGCGCTTTCGCTACGGCGGGAGCACCACCTTTGCCCCCATCCGGGATATTGTGGACCGGGAGATTATGCGGCAACTGCCTCAATTCCAGTTAATCTATGTCGATCCCATCTCCGGGACGCCGGGTTCGGGGAAAGGCATTGAAATGCTCATTGACAATCAACTCAATCTCTCCCAATCTTCCCGTCCCCTGAAGGACTCCGAGCGCCAAAGCGCCGAAGCGAAGGGGTTTAAGCTGGGGGAAATTCCCGTGGCTATCGACGGTATCGCCGTGGCGGTGAATCCGGCGCTGAATTTGCCGGGGTTGACGGTGGCCCAACTTAAGGCGATTTATACTGGCAAAATCAAAAACTGGCGGGAAGTGGGGGGGCCGGATTTGCCCCTGACTCCCTATTCCCGGGACCCCAAGGACGGGGGCACGGTGGAGTTTTTCCAGGATCAGGTTTTAGAGAAAGAAAAGTTTGGCGCCAATGTGGTTTATGTTCACAGCACCACGCCGGGCTTACAGAAAGTCAGCCAAGATCCGGGGGGCATTTACTACGCCTCGGCGCCGGAATTGGTGCCCCAGTGTAGCGTCAAACCCCTGCCCTTGGGTCGCAAGCCAGGAGAGTGGGTGGCGCCCTACCAGGCCCCCTTTGTTCCCCCGGCCCAATGTCCCCAAGGGCGCAATAGTCTCAATAAGGCCGCTTTTCAGGAGGCGACCTATCCCATTACCCGCAATATTTTTGTCATTGTTAAAGAGGACGGGGGAGAGCAGGAACAGGCCGGGCGGGCCTACGGTAATTTACTGCTGACCCAGGAAGGCCAGCGCCTGATTGAACAGGCCGGTTTTGTGCCTTTGCGATAGCCGCCCTCAATCCCCGGCGCCGGGTCGGGGAAAATCCGCTAAACTAATTCAGCTAAACGTTTCCGATCCCTTCAGCCCGTCTTCGCCCGCCCATGACGTCGTCCCCCTTGACCGCCATTTCCCGTCGAACCGCTTTAAAACTTTTAGGCGTAGGGGGTTTGGGAGGACTCCTGGGCTATTCCCGTTTCGCTAAGCCCCAGCCCTCCCGCTATCAACTCGACCGGTTGGCTCTGCCAAAAACCTTGGGGGCAAGCCGCTCGGCGGTCATTGTCGGCGCCGGTCTGGCGGGTTTGGCCGCGGCCTACGAACTGAGTCAACGGGGTTTTCAGGTGACCCTGCTAGAAAAATCGCCCAACCTTGGGGGGAAAGTGGCGGGCTGGCCCATCGAAGTGGAGGGGGAAGTCTTTCAAATGGAGCACGGTTTCCACGGCTTTTTCCCCCAGTACTACAACCTCAAAAGCATTGTCAATGAGTTGGCCATTGAGCAGAATTTCCGCTCCCTCGATTTTTATTCCCTGGTCTTTCGGGAGGGCTACGAGCCGGAGGTCTTTCGCCCTAGCCATTCCGCCTTTCCTTGGAACATCGTCGATTTGGCTCTCTCCTCCCCCAACCGTTGGCGCTGGGGCATTAACCTGACCCAGGTTTCCCATTTACAGGTCTTTCGGGCCATTAGCGGCTTTCAAATCCCTGACAGTTATGACCGTTTGGATCAGGTGGCGGTGACGGATTGGGTGGCCCGGGGTTTTCCCCAGGGACTTTACGATCTTTACTTTCTCCCCTTTGCCAAATCCAGTCTCAACGCGCCGGATATTTTAAGTACAGGAGAGCTACTTCAGTTTTTCCACTTCTACTTCTTTGGCAATCCTGAAGGCTTAGCCTTCCACGGCACCGTGGATGATATGGTCACCAGTTTAGTCATGCCCATGGTACGGGCCATCGAAGCCCAGGGGGGACAAATTATTACCGAAGCGACGGTAGAGGAGATTCAGTGCCAAGACAACAAGATTACGAATTTGACTTACCAAACCGGGAGCGCCGTCACCAATATTCCCTTTACGGTCGAGCGCAATCTCCTGCTCAGTAACGCCAGCAAAACCTACTACGGCGCTGGGGATCAGGTTTATCTTACTAACGGGAAAGAAACCGAGGCGCTTTCCCTCACCTGTAGCCACCAGGGTTGCACGGTGGCCAAACAGTCCGACGGCCAGTTTATTTGCCCCTGTCACGGCGCCGTCTATGACCAGAACGGCAAAGTTCTGCGGGGGCCGGCCCGCAGGGCTTTGACCCGTTATCGGGTTGAAAAACAAACGGAACAGGGCGCGGAATTAACGGGCATCACTGAGGAGGTTAACCAGACGGCAACCCTAAGCGCCGATTACTACATTCTTTCCGCAGATGTGGTGGGGATGAAACACTTGGCGGCCCGGTTAACTGGGGACGCAAATCCTGATTTTCAACAACAACTGCAAACCCTAGCGGTGGCGGACCCCTTCGCCGTGGCCCGCTTCTGGTTTGACCGGGATTTTGACTGGCCCCACAGTAACTTTGCCTCCCTCTCCGGCTATCGCCTCACCGATAGCATCACCCTCTACCACCGCATCCAAACCCAATTTATCGACTGGGCGGAACGCACCGGCGGCAGTGTGGTGGAACTCCACGCCTATTGTTATAAAGAAAAAGACTTCCCCACCCAAACGGCGCTATTGGAGACCTTTGCAGAGGAACTCTACGAAATTGTGCCGGAGTTGCAAAGCGCCGCCTTGTTACACCGGGAACTGGTCAACCAAAAGAACTTTTCCGGCTTTCCCCCCGGCAGTTACGACCGGCGCCCGGCGACGGAAACCCCCATCGATAACCTCTTTTTAGCGGGGGATTGGGTGAAAATGCCTTTTCCCTGCGGCTTGATGGAGCGGGCCATTAGTAGCGGTTTGCTGGCCGCCAACGGCGTCTGTCATGCTGAGGGACTCCAGCGCCGGGAACTGTTGACGGTGCGACCCGAGGGTCTTTTCCAGATTTAACCCCGTCCGA
>JAYKIZ010000200.1:0-3014 GCA_035285965.1 Cyanobacteriota bacterium
TTGATGGAGCGGGCCATTAGTAGCGGTTTGCTGGCCGCCAACGGCGTCTGTCATGCTGAGGGACTCCAGCGCCGGGAACTGTTGACGGTGCGACCCGAGGGTCTTTTCCAGATTTAACCCCGTCCGAATGGTCTAAATTCTCAATCTGCACAGGAAGATACAATCCTCAGAAGAAACCTTTTCTAGCTTAGACTACCTGCACATTTTTAATTCCCCGCCAACTTGCGGAATGTCGGTTAAAAGAACATCTGCAAACCGTTCAACGTTTGCATAAAAAAGAGGATCTAGACCGGGGTTACGGTTCCGTGTATTTGCCCTATGCCCTTGTCCAAAAATATCCCAAGGCGGAGCGGGAATGGATCTGGCAATACGTGTTTCCGTCCTATACCTTATCTCAAGATCCCCGTTCGAGTGTGACCCGTCGCCATCATCTCCATGAAAGCACTATCCAAAAAGCCCTTAAACAAGCGGTTCAGCAATCAGGTGTTCCCAAACGAGTGAGCTGCCATACCTTCCGTCACAGCTTTGCCACTCATCTTCTCCAAAACGGCTACGACATCCGCACGGCGCAAGAACTCCTCGGTCACAAGGATGTGAGAACCACCATGATCTACACCCACGTTTTAGCTAGAGGCGGTAGAGGCGGTAGAAGTCCCTTGGATGATTAGCTTCAGAATGAGGGCGCCGAATTCAAGCAACTCCACAGACCCCAGCGCCGACCTAAGACAAGTCCTGCCGGCTCTACGGAGAAAACGTTAGGGCGCCGAGTTTAGTCCTGATTAATCCAGAATCGTTTCCGCAAAGGGGGCAAAGTGTTCCAATAATCTAGGGGAACTGGCGGTTAAACAGGGGAGGGGAATTTGTCCGTAGTCAATCCCGACCTGGAGGGGAAACTGATGGTCGGGATTGAGAAACCGGAACGCTCCCCCCGCCGCCAGCAGAATCGGCCAAGCGCCGGCGATGTCCCAAATTTTTGGGGTTTTCTCCGTTCCCCCCAGCGCCGCTCCCGCGGCCACCAGCAGGATATTGTAACTGGCGACCCCCAGCAGGCGAAATTTACAGGGAAAGGGCGCCGCCATTAACGCGGTACTGCGGGCGCAGAGATTGAATAGATGGTTGGGGGTCACCTCGTCGGCGCTGGTTTTAAGGACGGCGCTGTTACAGAAAGCCCCCTGGGGCCCCTGGAGACCGGAATCTCCCAACCAGTAACCCCAATAGGTCTGACGGAGTAGAGGGAAATCCACAAAGCCAAACACCGGCGCGCCCCGGTAGAGCAACCCCAAGGAAATGCCCCAGATGGGCAGTCCCCAAGTAAAATTCGTGGTGCCGTCAATGGGGTCGATAACCCAACACCAGTCGTTGCCCGGGAAAATATGGGCCGTTTCCTCCGTCAAAAAGCCGTGGTCGGGAAACGCCTCCCCTAACCGGCGCCGCAGTTCCTCGTCGCTCCAGTGGTCAGCTTCCGTGACCAAGGTGCCGTCGGCTTTACGGGTGGCGCTGAGTTGGGCGAATTGGCTCCCAAGTTGAGCGCCGACAGCTTGGGTCTGGGTGTGGCAAACGTCTAAAACCTGGGTCCAAAAGGTTTCCATAACAAACTACATTGGTATAGTGGATAAACTCCCCCAGGGGCGCCTAAATAGCTATCATCACACACTTTAGGACTCTCCCGTGACCCCGGCTCCGCTTCCCGTTGCTTTTTCGCCTTGGTTTAAGGCGCTGATTTTTAGCTCCCGCCGGTCTTCCTGGTCGAAGGCGGCCCGATGGGGCCTAGCGTCTTTCGGGCTGACGGTAATGCTGGGTTGGGACGGCAAATTGGTTCTATCCACCGGCGCCGGTTTGGGGAGCTTAGCGCTGGTTTTTTGGTTGCTTCAGTTCCCCAGTTCCTTGCCCTGGCGCCAATGGCTCCGGCAACCCCAGGGGCGTCTGGCGTTGGCCGCCGGAAGCGGCGGTTTGGTCAGTCTCGGAACCTATCTAGCGGCCAGCGCCTGGGCGGAATCGGAGCAAAAATGGTTGGCGGCGGGACTGATGTTGAATGGTTTGGGGACGTTGTTAACTTTGGCGCTGGTGGCCTGGCGCCTAGAGGGACGCCCCCGACCCAGGGAAGACAACCTAGAACGTATTTTCTTACAATTCCTCCAAAGCGACGATCCCCTCCATCAACGCCTGACCCTACGACAATTGCGCAACTATTGCCAAGCCTATTCTCTAACGCCCCGGGAGCGGGATGATTTGGAAGAGTACCTAAGACTCCTTCTGGGTCGGAACCTAGATCCCCTCATTCGTCAGGATTTACTGGCCCTACTCCCCCTGGCCCCCCTGCCGCCCCTGCCCCTCCGCCAACGCCAGAGGGTCGTCACCGAACCCCGAGGCTGAAAACGCCCCGTTTAATTTTCATGGTAAGATAGCAAAGCTTTTATTTGGCGCTCCGGCGCTGTCTTTGGGAGCAAGCGCTCCATTGGTTCACAACGGCAATGAAACACACCCTCTCTGTTCTCGTGGAAGATGAAGCCGGGGTTCTCACCCGTATCGCCGGACTTTTCGCTCGGCGGGGCTACAACATCGAAAGTCTGGCGGTGGGACCCGCGGAGCAGGGGGGCGTCTCTCGGATTACGATGGTGGTGCCGGGGGATGACAATACTATTGAGCAATTAACGAAGCAGTTATATAAGCTGATCAACGTCCTCAAAGTGCAGGACATCACCCAAACCCCCTGTGTGGAGCGGGAGTTAATGCTAGTGAAAGTCAACGCGCCGGCGACGGCCCGGGCCGAGGTGATCGAGTTGGCCCAGGTCTTCCGGGCGAGGATTGTGGATATTTCCGAAGACACCGTCACCATTGAAGTGGTGGGGGATCCGGGGAAAATGGTGGCCATTATCCAAATGTTGGCGAAATTTGGCATCCGGGAGGTGGCCCGCACGGGTAAAATCGCCCTTGTCCGCGAGTCCGGCGTCAATACGGAGTATTTGAAGTCTTTGGAGTATAAGGTCTAAGCCGGTTCGCAAACGACCGAAGCT